>JACMIV010000078.1 GCA_014380965.1 Rhizobiaceae bacterium
ATCGGCATGGCCGGGCCGGTAGCGCTTGGCGATGTCGGAATAGTCCTTGGAGCGCTGGTCGACGTTCTGGATCTCCAGGGCGATCGGCGTCCCGGTCGAGACGAGTTCGCCTTCGGCCTCGCCCGGCATCGTCCCCGACAGGACGCGCACGGTATCGGGCTCCTGGCGCTGGGTGGTGAATCGCGACTGTCCTGGACGCCTCCGGTCGAGGAAATCCTGGATGAACCGCTCGGAGAAGACGAGGCCGGGCGGCGTCCCGTCGACGATGCAGCCGATCGCCGGACCGTGACTCTCGCCCCAGGTCGTGACGCGGAAAAGATGACCGAAGCTGTTGTGCGACATGGAACGAGGGTCCGCGAAAGGCTGAGAGAGGTCTCAAGACCGCGGCTTATGTCACACGCCTTCCCCAAGGGCCAAGCGGAAAGCAACGAGCCCTCGGGTCGGCTGCGCATCGGCGATCCGTCCCCGATCGGTCACATCGGGAAGCGGGAGCGATATAAAAGGTTGGCGGCAAACAAATCGCCACAATCTGCCCGGACGCTCGTCCTCGGAAGCAATGCGGAGCGAGCGATGACGAGGCGGTTCAAAACCGCTTCCGCATCACTCGGACGCTGAATCGCTCGCGCAAAGGGAAGACCGTCATGACCCGCCAGATCATCGCCTTTTTCGCAAGTTCCTTCCTCTGCGTCGCGCTCAGCATACCGGCCAAGGCCGAAGAAAAGTCCGGCATCGTCGCCGCCATCGATCGCGACGGGGCGCTGTTGACGTTTTCCGATGGAACGACCTACGTCCTGCCTCACGGCTTTGACTACGATGCCGTCGAGACCGGAATGGAAGTCCACGTCATCCTCGACGCGTTCGATCCCGCCGAGGTCGCTGCGGCCTGACGATTATGGGGTGGTCGCATGGCGGCCGTCACACCCAGGCGACAACGCCGCCCTTCGCCTCGATGATCCTGTCCTGCGCGATCGAGACATGAGCGGCCTCCGCGGCATTCAGTCCGTCATAAAGCTTCAGAAACGAGCGCGCGGTGCCGCCATGCGCGACGAGGATCGTCGGTCCCGTCAGGCTCTCGAATACCGGCGCGACGCGGCGGGCGAGCATGTCGTAGCTCTCGGCCGCGACACCGGGCGGCACATAATCCCATTTGCGCGTCTCGCGTTCGGCCAACGCTGCGGCATGGTCGACGGCTATTTCGCCAAGCGTGTAACCCTGCCAATCGCCGAAATTGAGTTCGATCAGCCGCGCGTCCGTCTCGTAAGCGTCGGGATCGAGCCCGAGTTCCGCGCGCACGATCCGCATCGTCTCGCGCGTCCGGCGCATCGGACTGGCGAGGAACCGGAAGCTCGCGGCGCGAGGTCCCAGCACATTGGCGAGATATCGTCCGTTGCGCTTGGCCTGTGCACGTCCGAGCGCGTTGAGGTCGATCTCCTCCTGTCCCTGGAGACGGCCTTCGGCGTTCCAGTCGGTCTGGCCGTGACGGCAGAGATAGAGATGCGGCAAACCCATCGGACCGAACCCTCCAGGCTCAGTCTTTGACGACGGAAATGTCCGGCGCGTCGACGGCCTTCATCCCGACCGTGTGATAACCGGAATCCACATGGTGGACCTCGCCGGTGACGGCGGTGGACATGTCGCTGAGGAGGTAGAGGGCCGACTGCCCGACCTCGTCGATCGTCACCGTGCGCTTCAGTGGCGAATTGTACTCGTTCCATTTCAGGATGTAGCGGAAGTCGCCGATGCCGGAAGCGGCGAGCGTCTTGATCGGGCCGGCGGAGATCGCGTTGACGCGAATCTTCTGCTTGCCGAGATCGACGGCGAGATAGCGCACGGAGGCCTCGAGAGCGGCCTTGGCGACGCCCATCACGTTGTAGTGCGGCATCACCTTCTCGGCGCCGTAATAGGTGAGCGTGAGCAGCGATCCGCCGTCGGTCATCAGCTTCTCGGCGCGCTGCGCGACGGCCGTGAAGGAATAGACCGAGATCAGCATCGTCTTCGAGAAATTGCCTTCGGACGTGTCGACATAGCGGCCGGTGAGCTCGTCCTTGTCGGAAAAGCCGATCGCGTGGACGAGGAAGTCGAGCTTGCCCCACTTCTCCCTCAGCGTTTCGAACACGGCGTCGATCGATGCGGCGTCGCCGACGTCGCAATGGCCGGCGACGAAGGCTCCAAGCTCGGCGGCCAGCGGCTCGACGCGTTTCTTCAGCGCGTCGCCCTGATAGGTGAGGGCGACATCCGCCCCTTGGTCGGCCAACGCCTTGGCGATGCCCCAGGCGATCGAGCGATTGTTGGCGACGCCCATGACAAGGCCGCGCTTGCCGGCCATGAGGCCCTTCGCGGAAGTTGCGCCGCGCGTCGCGCCCTCGCTCTGTGCCCCGTTCGTATCAGCCATCGTCATCGGTTCCTTGCCCAAGCGGTTCGGCCCAAATCGCCGCAACGTACGCCTGCCGGGTCGAATGGGTGGAACCGTCCAAGGCGCATCGCGAAAGGACGCGCCGCGCTTCCACTCACGCGGCGGGGATATGGCATGGCGGGGCTTGGCCAGCAAGCGAAGGCGGGCCGCGGGTACCGCACACGTCTGAATCCTCGCGTTCCGCCGACCCTATCCGGTCGTTTCCCGAGCGCGGAACAGTTCGGTCAATGTCTCGTCGGGTTCCGCCGGAAGAACGATCCTGACCAGGACGAGAAGGTCGCCGCGACCACCGTCGGCCTGCGTCAGGCCTTTGCCTTTGAGGCGCAGCGTCTTGCCCGCGTTCGACCAAGCCGGAAGCGTCAGCGCGATCCTTCCGTCGAGCGTCTCGATCGGGAGCTTGCCGCCGAGAACGGCGGTCTCGACCGGCACGGACAGCTCCATCTTGAGGTCCCGTCCATCGATCTCGAAGCGGGGATGACGCATGAACTCGATCGTCACGAGCGCGTCGCCGGGCTGTCCCGCCGGAACCGGAGCCGGCTGGCCCTGGCCGCGCAGGCGGATGGTCTGGCCGTCCTCGACGCCGGCCGGAAGTTTGATGGCCAGCCGCTTGCCCGACGGAAACACCGCCTCGACCTTCTCGTCCGACACGACATCCTCCAGCCGGACCTTCAGGTTGGCGCGAAGGTCCTCGCCTTTC
>JACMIV010000079.1 GCA_014380965.1 Rhizobiaceae bacterium
GCCGCTCGGGTCGCCCATCGCCAGGGCGACGACGGGTCGGTCAGTTCGTATGGCGAGTTTGTCCATGTTCACGAGCGTGTCCTTCGTGTCTGGATTACGGTCGAACGGAACAGCGTCGAGGCTTATCCGCTTCGGATCGCACGGGATCGGCGTTGCTCGATCGGCGGGCGCGTCAGTTGATGCGCATTCCGGATACCGCGTCGAAAAGGTGGGCGCGGCCGGGTTCCGGCGAAACGTGGATGAACTCGCCCGGACGGGCGGTGACGCGTTCACGGAAGACGCAGGTTATGGGAACGTCCCCAGCTTTCGCAAAGACGAAGGTCTCCGATCCCGTCGGTTCGACGACCAGCACCTCGATCGGCATCCCATCCTCGGAGAGGTGGAGATGTTCCGGCCGGATACCGTATCTGGCCGGCACCCCGTCCGAGGCGGCCGGAGCATCCGCGATCGGGAGCATGTCCTCGCCAAAAGCGAAACCGGCCCCTTCGATCCGACCCTCGATGATGTTCATCGCGGGGGAGCCGATGAACCCGGCGACGAACTGGTTGGCCGGCCGATCGTACAGGTCCAGGGGCGCACCGATCTGCTCGATCAGTCCGTCGCGCATGACGACGATCTTGTCCGCCATCGTCATCGCCTCGATCTGGTCGTGCGTCACGTAGATCGTCGTGGTCGTCAGCCGCTGGTGAAGCGACTTGATCTCCGTCCGCATCTGGACCCGAAGCTTCGCGTCAAGGTTCGACAGCGGCTCGTCGAAGAGGAACACCTCGGGGTCGCGCACGATCGCCCGGCCCATCGCGACGCGTTGCCGCTGTCCTCCCGAAAGCTGCCGCGGATGGCGGTCGAGCAGCTTGCCGAGATCGAGGATGCCGGCCGCCTCCCGAACCTTCCGGGCGATCTCCTCCTTCGTCGCCCCTGCGAGCTTCAACGAGAAGGCCATGTTCTCCGCCACCGTCATGTGCGGATAGAGCGCGTAGTTCTGGAACACCATCGCGATGTCGCGATCCTTCGGTGGGAGGTCGTTGACGATCCGCCCACCGATCGAGACCTCGCCTGCCGTGATGTTCTCGAGGCCAGCGATCATGCGCAGCAGGGTGGACTTCCCGCAGCCGGACGGTCCGACGAGAACGACGAACTCCCCGTCCGCGATATCGATCGAGACGCCGTGGATGGTGGCGACTGTCCCATATGACTTCTTCACGTTGCTGATGGCGACATCGGCCATTTATCAGGACCTTCCAGGACGGGACTCAGTGAGGGGGCATGCCGGGACGGAGGTCCCAGCGGCGCCCTGTCAGGCGACGCGCTTCTCCTGAAGGATCGGCGCGGAAGCTTCCCCCAAGGGCCGGATGCCCGTCGGCATCGCGTCTCCGTGGGCCGCGATGAGTTCCTCAACCATGGCGCGGATCTCCTTGATCGACAGGACGCTCGCCGTGTTGCGGTCGAGCATCGCCGCTCTGTGTACCCGGTCGCGGTCGCCCGTCAGTGCCGCCTTCACCGTCAGGTCCTGAACGTAGACGTGCGGTGCGCAGTAGCCTGCAAGCTCGGGCGGAAGCATGCCGACATGACACGGCCGAAGCCCGTTTCCGTCGACGACGATCGGCACCTCCACGCAGCTATCGTCGGGAAGGTTGGTGATCAGGCCGGTGTTCCTGACGTTGCCGTAGATCACCTGCGGCTTGCCTGTCACCATGGCGTGGATGATGAGAGACCCGTATTCGACGCTGCGCTCCAGCGGGAAGGGCTCGCCCGCGAGGAGTTTGCGGCGGGTCTCGGAGTAGCGGTCTAGGTTGCGGACGCTGCGCCGGATGTAGTCGTCGACGGGCACGTCGTATTCGGCGATCTGATCGTCGTGCTTCAGGAAGTACGGCGTGTACTCCGCGTTGTGCTCGCTGGACTCGCTGATGAACCAGCCGAAGGAGCGCATCAGTTCGAAGCGTACCTTATCCTTCGCGAATGTCTCGGGGTCGTCCATCGCTTGGCGCAGGCGGGGATAGGCGTCCTCGCCGTCGACCCTGAGCTTCAGGAACCAGGTCATGTGGTTGACGCCGGCGCAGTCGTAGGAGACGCGGTCGGTCGATACCCCGAGATATTCCGCCAGATCTCGCGAGGTGTTCTGCACGTTGTGGCAGAGGCCGACGACCTTTTGCTCGGGGAAGGCTTCGTACACTGCCTGGGTCAGGATGCTCATGGGGTTGGTGTAGTTGAGCAGGAGCGCATCCGGGCAGAGTTCGCGCATGTCGCCGACGAGGTCGGTCATGAACGGGATCGTGCGCAGGCCGCGGAAGATGCCGCCGATGCCCAACGTATCGGCGATCGTCTGCTTGAGGCCGTACTTGCGGGGAATGTCGAAGTCGATCAGCGTCGCCTCGTGCATGCCGATCTGGACCATGTTGATGACGAAGTCGGCACCGTCCAGGGCTGCGCGCCGGTCAAGATGCTCCTCGATTTTCGGACGAGCCCCGAACTGCGCCGCGGTCCAGCGTGCCATCATTCCCGCGGTCTCGAGGCGCTCGGCGTCGATGTCGTGGAGCGAGATGGTCACGTCCCTGAGATCGGCAAACTCCAGGATGTCGGTGATGAGGTTCTTGACGAACACGACGCTGCCCGCGCCGATCATGGTGACTTTGAACATTTCGGGTCCTTTCGATTGTGCACGTTCGGCTGGTGATGCAGTGACCGCTACTTCAGACCGGTCCCGGCGATGCCCTGGATGAGTTGGCGCTGGAAGAAGGCGAAGATCACGAGCATCGGGACCAGCGACAGGAGGGCGATCGCCATTATGTCCGTCCATTCGGTGTTGTACTGGCCCTTCAGCAGATTCAGGCCCTGCTGCACCGTGTACATCTCCTGATCCGTCAGTATCACGAGCGGCAGGACGAAGTCGTTCCAGCGCCACATGAAAGTGAAGATCACGAGCACCGCGATGATGGGCCGCGACAGCGGCAGGACGATCTTGAGGAAGATCGTGAACTCGCTGGCTCCGTCGAGACGCGCCGCCTCCAGCAGTTCGTCCGGAATGCTCAGCATGAACTGCCGCACCATGAAGATGCCGAAAGCCTCTGCCGCCCTTGGGAGAATGACGCCCCAGTAGCTATTGAGGAGGCCGAGGTCCGACACGATGAGGAAGAGCGGTGTGATGATGACCTGGATGGGGATCATCAGTGCGCTGAGGACCGCGATGAAGAGGATGTCCCGGCCCGCGAATCGGAACTTGGCGAAGGCGTAGCCGCAGAGGAGGTTGAGGCTGACGGTGATGACCACGGCGACCACCGCGATGACCGTCGAGTTCCATGCCCAGGTCAGGAAGGGCATATGGTCGAGAGCGTCGGCGAAGTTGCTCCAAACCCACCCCGTCGGAAGGAGATCGACGTTTCCGCTGAAGATCTCGTCCTTTGGACGTATCGCCGTCGCAAACATCCAGTAGATCGGGAAGAACATCACCACCGCACCGGCGGCGAGAAGAAGCCAGAGCCCCACCTTCTCCATCCGGCGGCGGGCGGCACCTGTCGTTGAGACTATCATGTTGGCGGTCTCCTAGATGAACTGCTCGGTCCGGCGGTTCACTCTCCACTGGAGGAGCGTGAACAGAAGGATCAGCAGGAAGAGGACGATGCCCATGGCGCTGGCGTAGCCCATTTCGGAACTCGCGAAGGCCGCTTGGTAGATGTACTGGACGATCATCGTCGTGGAGAAGCCGGGACCGCCGCCGGTCATGACGTAGATGAGGTCGAAGACCTGGAAGGAATGGATGACGTTGAGGATCAGGAGAAGGAATGTCGTCGGTCGCAGTAGGGGCCAGGTCACGTATCGGAACTGCTGGAGCCGCGTCGCTCCATCGATCCGTGCGGCTTCGTAGTAGCTAGGCGAGATGGACTGGAGCGCGGCGAGGTAGACCACCATGCAGAAGCCGATGCGCGTCCAGAGCGTGGTGATGATAATCGAGGGCAGTGCCCATTGCGGCGTGGACAGCCATGCTACCGGTCCTAGTCCCAAGCTCTTCAAAAGGGCGTTTATGACGCCGTAGCTGTCGTTGAACAGCCATGCCGCGATCACCGCCGTGGCGACGCTCGAGATCACGACGGGAAGAAAGTAGATGCTGCGCAGGAGCGTCCGGGTCGCGATCTCACGGTTCAGGCCGACCGCCAGAAGGAGCCCCAGCCCGAGGCTCGTCGGAACGGTGGCCAGGGAATAGACGACGGTGTTCTGCAACGACTGCCAGAACTGCCCGTCGGTCACCAGACGCGCATAGTTCTCGGAGCCGACAAAATCGGGCGTGTCGATGAGCGACCACTCGTGGAAGCTGATGTAGCCTGCGTAGATGAGCGGAAAGAACACGAAGACGGTGAACAGCACCATGTTCGGCGCGATGAACACGTAAGGCGTCAGGCGGGAGCGGAGGGAGAGCCACCGGCCGGCTGGCCGGCCGGTGGCTCGCACGCTCTTCCTCCCTGCGGTAGCAGCTTGGGAAAGGGTCATGATCTCGTCCAGTTCGGAAAGCGGTACGGAACGTTCCGGCTGCTCAGCTCGAAATGAGAATGTCGTTCACGTATCCCTCGATGTTTTCGGCCGTCTCCTCGGGCGTCTGTCCCGAAGTGAACGCGAGATCGAGTTCGTCCGCGAGCTTGGAGCTGAACTTGCCCCAGGACGGAAGAATGACGGTGGAGACGAGGTGGGGAGGAACTGTCTTCGTCTGTTCGACGAAGACCTTCATCTCTTCCGGACGGGTCGTATACTGGATGCCGCCCTCGACGAGCGACTTGCGGACCGGAAGGAACTGCGCTGCATTTACGTAGTCTCGCATGTTCTCCTCGTCGACGAGGAACTTCAGGAACTCCGCTGCAGCCTCCGGTTCCTTGCAGTCTCGGGAGATGGCGACGCTCGTGCCGCCGAGATCGTCGGCCATGGCCACGTCGCGGGGAAGATACGTCACCCCCCAGCGGAACTTAGCTTGCTTCTCTAGGAAGGGGATCTGCCAGTTGCCGTTGAGCATCATGGGAATGATGCCGTTCGCGAACAGGTTCTGGACCTTCTCGCCGCTTTTCAGCGAGGTGCTCGGCGGAACAAGGCCTTCCTTGAACCAGCTCTGCGTCCAGGCAATCGTCTCGATGCCCGACGGCGTATTGATCGCCGAAGATGCAAGATCGTCGGCCAGCAGCTTTCCGCCGTGCTGGTATAAGTAGATCATCCAGCGATGGACTGCGGAATTCTGCCACGCCATCGCGAACGGATGCGTCCCGATCGACTTTTCCTTCAGCCCCCGGGCGTTCTCGATGAACTGCGCCCAGGTCCAGGCGTCGTCGAGCTTTGTCGGAAGCGCAATCCCGGCTTTCTCGAGAAGGTCCGCGTTATAGTATAGGGCGAAGGTATCGGTGTGGTGCGGAAGGGCGTAGGTCGCCCCCTCGTAGTTGACCGCCCCCCATACGGCTGGGGTGAAGGCGTCCGCATAGCCGGCATCGAGATACTCGCCGAGGTCGATGGCCGCCTTGGCCTTCGCGTATCGACCCACCTGCTGATAGGTGACCCGGAAGAGATCGGGCGCCTGCCGACCGGCTAGCCGCGTGTCGACTTGCTGATAGAACTGGCCGAAGGGCATGACGTCGAGCTTGATCGACACGTTCGGATTGGCCGCCTGGTACTTCGCGATGACCTGATTGTATGCGGCGACTTCAGCGTCGCTTCCCCAAACCGAGAAGGTGAGTGGGATGGTCGTCTGCGCGAACAGCCGCCCGGGTTGCAGGCCAGCTACGAGCCCCGCTCCGAGACTCAGGCCGCCCTTGAGAACATTCCGGCGATCGGTAATGAAAGTCATGGTTTCCTCCCTTGATGTTTGAAAGATCGCGGCCCTGCATCTGACGTGCGGGTTTCACGATGTCGGTTGCTGCACGCACGACGGGTTCGCCCGTCTTTCCGCCCCACACGATGCGCGGACGACCAGTTTGACGGGTAGAAGATGTTCTTGCGCCTCTTGGTCGCCATCGAGGATGCCGAGCAGGACCTTGATGGCAAGACGACCGAGTTCGTCCCGAGGGCTGTCTATCGTCGTCAGGGTGGGCGCGGTGAAGCGGCCTATCGCGACACCGTCGAACCCGACGACAGCGAAGTCGTCGGGAACCACAAGACCTCGCTTGCGCAGGGCATGCAGTCCGCCGACCGCCAGACGATCATTGTACATGAAGGCGGCGGTTGGCCTGGGATCCAGATCGACGAGTGCGTTCAACGCCTCTGCCCCGCCCTCCATGCTGTTCGCGGTCGTCACCACCAGGGCCTCGTCGAACGGAATATCGGCTTCGGCCAGCGCACGACGATAGCCATCGACGCGACCGCCGCCGAACTCGTCCTTTCGAAGGGGCTGGGTGACGTGCGCGATGCGGCGATGGCCGAGTTCGACCAGATGCCTGGTCGCAAGGTAGCCGCCGGTCTCCAGGTCGACACGGACGCTTCCGATGGATGCGGAGGGGCTCGGCTCCTGCAGGACGACCACGGCCACACCGCGGTCGGCGAGCTGCAGCAGCTCGGTCGCCGCGCAGTTGTCGTGGCCGGCGACGACAATGCCGTCGTATGCCGCTCCCTGCAGCAGCGACGAGGTACGGAAGTCTCCGAGTTCGCTCCGCATGGCTACGATGGTGACGGAATAGCCATGCTGCCGAGCTTCCTCCTGCGCTGCGCCGACGATCTCCGAGAAGTAGGGATTTTCCAATGTAGGAAGGACGAAGGTGATGGTCTTGGTACTGCGACGCCGAAGGCTGCGTGCGGCGTGGTTCGGCATGTAGCCGAGGGACGAAGCGGCGGCGAGCACTCGTTCCCGGGTCTCGTCGGAGATGCGCATCTTCTTCGACTGTCCGTTGAGCACGATAGAAGTCGTCGTCTGGGAAACCCCTGCCAGACGTGCGACGTCGCTGCTTGAGGGAGCCTTGGTTTCGCCGGCTCGGGATGTCGATTTAAGGGCCAAGCTTATCGCCGTCGTTGCTGATACGATTTAGCCATTCATCCTACCTTAGCGCCTGGCTTGTCAATCCCCTGTTCTCAGCAAGCTCATAATGGCGGACGCCAGTCATTGCGACGATGGCTTTCGTGCGGATGTGCAGCCCTTGGATTCAAGACCCTGCGTCCGTTGGCAGAGGGGGATTGGGCACGCAGCCCTATCCGCTTGCCTCGATCGTCCGCGCGATCCTGAATCGGATCCTTGAGCAGCGGGTCGCGACCGCCGGTGAGGTCGACATCGAGACTTTGGAGCAGC
>JACMIV010000001.1 GCA_014380965.1 Rhizobiaceae bacterium
CACCATGCTCCCCTCGCCCGGCCTCACCGACGAGTACGCCTTCGTCTTCCTCGCCCTCGTCGATGCGTCGGAGCTTGCCTCTTCGGCAGGGCTTGCCCACGAGCACGAGGACATCCGGCCGATCGCGGCCGCCACCGACGCGCTCGTCGAGGCGGTGGATTCGGGGCGCGTGGAGAACGGCTTCCTCATCGCCTGTACGCACTGGTTTGCCCGCAAGGGACGCGCGCGGGCGGAGAGCCTTGCCGCTGCCCTCGGCTGATGGGAGAGGGGATCGGCAAACACGATGTTCATTCCCGTAAACGAACCATTGAAACTTCGTCATTCCGGCTTCGGGCCGGGATCCATACCGAGGCTTTTCCGAACCGGAACCGGTTCCTGAACCGTATTTTTCGCCGACCGGTCCTGTCATTCGAACGCCTCGGCATGGATACCGGATCAAGTGCGGGACGACGAACATGGCGGAAGTAGCGCCTCTTGCCCCAGACGCGTTACTCCACCCGATGACCTCGCAGCAAAAGGACATGCCCGTTGACGATCCTCCTCTCCGTCACCGGCTTCCAGCCGACCCGCTGGCTGCACGCTTTCCAGGAGGCGGCGCCGCGCCGCTCGATCCTTCTTCAGCCGAACAGCGTCATGGACCCGTCGATCGAGTATGCGGTCGTCTGGAAACAGCCGGAGGGCATCCTCTCTGGCCTTCCGAACCTCAAGGCGATCTTCTCGATCGGCGCGGGCGTCGACCATATCCTGCGAGACACCCGCCTTCCCGACGTTCCGATCGCACGGATCGTCGCCGACGACCTGTCGTCCCGGATGAGCGAATATGTCGTCTGGCGCGTGCTCGACCATTTCCGGCGCGGCAACGCCTACCGCATGCAGCAGGCCGCCGGCCTCTGGCACGAGCGGATGCAGCCAGCGGCGCGTGAGGTCACGGTCGGGATCATGGGCCTTGGCGAACTCGGACGTGACGCGGCGGCAAAGCTTCACGCTCTCGGCTTCCGGCTGGTCGGCTGGTCGCGAACGGAGAAGCACGTTGTCGATGTCGAGGCCTTTCACGGTGCGGCGGGGCTCGACGCCTTCCTCGGCCGCACCGACATTCTCGTCGTTCTGCTGCCCATCACGCCGGACACGCGCGGCATCCTCGACTCCAGCCTCTTCTCGCGGCTAAAGCACCGCACTCCGATCGGCGGCCCGGTGCTGATCAATGCCGGACGCGGCGGGCTTCAGGTCGAGACGGCGATCCTCAAGGCCCTCGACGAGGATGTCCTCATGGAGGTCTCGCTCGACGTGTTCGAGACCGAGCCGCTCCCCGCATCGAGCCCGCTCTGGAAGCATCCGCGCGTCTTCGTGACGCCGCATGCCGCGGCAAATTCAGACCCCGACGCGCTGGTGCCCCTCATCCTTGGCCAGATCGACGCGTTCGAACGCGGCGAGCCGTTGCGCCATCTGGTGGACCGTCGACGGGGATACTGACGGAGGCTACGGAGGAGAGGCGCCGGCAGACCGTATTTCGAGCTCCGGATCATCATGCGAGCCGTGTGCGCATGCCTGGCGTTCGGATAAGCCTTGCGATCAGGAAATGTTAACCACGATCGCCTACACTCAATCCTGACCGTTCGATTGTTCCGTCGTCATGTCAGGACATCCCATCCCCAGTCATCCCCATCTTCCCGCCGCGGTCGATTATGCGGATCAGGACGCGCTGCTGCCGCTCAGCGACGCAGAGCTTCTGCGCCTGATGGAACATTGCGCATTGTGGAGCGCGGCCATGGAAGAGTTTCATGCCTCGCTGCACACGCCGGCAGCGGTGACGATCTGGAATGTCCTTCTGCGCGCCGAAGTGGATCTCGTCCGCTGTGCCGGCGCGCGCCTCGAGGGCGAGATCGAGCGGCGCAGCGATCGACGCCAAGAACGGGCGACGCTCGATTGCCATGTTCCGGCTGCGGACAAGCGGCCCCGCACCGCTCGCCTTTCGCCGCCGGCCTCGCGCAGGAGCGCCTGAAACGGTCCCTTCGATCTCCGGCTGGCGCGCGGTTTGCTTGATGGATCGTTCCGCGCAAGCTTGGCGTGTCAGGACAGAGCTTCATAAGGAGAACTGATCATGACGAATCGCTACGCTCCCAATGAGGCGGCCTGCCCGGTTCCCTTGGATCTTCTCGCCTTGATGCTCCGGTCGGACGAGACGCGGATGCGGGAAACCGTGCTGCTCATCGCGCCGACGCAGCGGGCGACGCTTGCAGTCTTCTGCTACGGGCGGGTTCATCTGAGGGCGCTCGGCTTCCAGATCGCCGCCCTCTGCGACGAGCGTTCGCTGTCGAAGGTGGCAGGCGCCCTCGGTGCCGTCCTTTTCGACCAATCGCGCGAAGCCATGCCATTCGACGAGGAGAGGACCCGAACGCACCGCAAGAGGGTTTCGCTCGCCCGTCTCGTTGCCTGACGAGATGCGTCCGAGTTGTCGGTCTGAATCTTCCGCAGCTCTCGACTGCCGAGCCGTCCGCCAAACGAATATCAGCATCACGCCGCCAACGACGGGCGCCGGGTCCGCGAGGAGAGACGCCACGCTTGGTCTTCGCCAGGAGGCCCGATCAATCGGTCGGCGGAAGTGTCAATCTTTCCCGCGTCCATTGCTGAGCTGAAACATTTTGGCAGAGATCGAGCTCGATCTCGCCCGTCTGATCGTTTTCACGCATGCAGTGGCTCGTCGAGTCCAGACCCTTCAGTTTCTCGATCGTGATCACCCCTGCAAGATCTCCCCGAAGATTCCATAGGCTCGATACAAGGGATCCGCAGTTCCTGACCTCCACCTTGTCGCGAGGGGTCGCCAACGTCGGCGTCTCCGTCGAAAATATGCAGATGAACCTCGCACTGTTGAGCTCGAAGTGGAGTGGCGTCACGCGTCCACCTTTGCTCGTTATGAAGAAATCGGGAAAATTCTTGCAGTCTCGCATGACCAGCCTGCCGCCATCGCTTTGATCGGCGGCCAGAAGGGAGATACATTTTCCGGACTGTTGCGAAACGAGGCGGAATACTTCGTCGGCCTTCGCCAAGTTCGGAAACAGCGCGAAGCCTGTTACAAAGACGAAAACCAACTTCAACAAAGATCGCATTGACGCCTCCTGCAGGAAAGCCTGACGGATTATCCGACTCTCCGGCGTTACCTAATCCCGCGAAGCACGACGGAGGAACACTGCGCGTTGCACTCCTGGAGAACGGCGAGACAGAATTCGACGGGCGCAGGCGTCGGCACCACGCCTCCGTCCGGGTCGGGCTCAAGCGGCATCAACGGCCCGCCACGAGGCTCCACGCCCATGCATTGATTGGCCTGCTCCGTGCAACGATCGAAACAGTCGAAGGGCCGGTCGGCTGCTACCGCGGGCGCAAGGCTCTGCTCCTGCGCGGAAACCGTCCCACCGATGCTCGTCAACACCGCCAATATGCTAAAGATCTTGATCGCTTCGGGCATCATCCGAACTCCCATCAACGAACGAATGTGAGGCTTTAGATTACATAGTCTCCTGCCCAAGACAATATATCCTTTGCTTCCCTTATGTCATGTCGGCTTCAAGGACATTGGCGACTCCTTCGATCCCGCTTGCGTCACGCTGCCGCGAGCGCGCGCTCGAGAATCGTGGAGATTTGTGGGTCGGTCATCTGCGCCACGTTGATGCGCATGAAATCGGAAGCGGATTGCGAGACGCTGAAGACGTTTCCGGGCGCAAGCACGACGTTTTCGCCAAGGGCCCGCCGGGCGACCTCGGCCGCATCCTTCTCCTGCGGCAAGCGACACCAGAGATAGAAGCCCCCGCGCGGCTCGATCGAGGGCCGGATGCCGAGAGGGAGAAGGCGAGCCGAGGTTTCCCGCCGCGCCCGCGACAGACGTCGCCGGACGCCTTCGATATGTTTGCGATAGCTGCCGTCCGCGAGGACGGCACCGACGATCTCGGTCGCGACGGGGCTTGGGCCGCCGAAGCCGGTCGCGACCTGCAGGTCGATCAGACCCTCGATCCAATCGGCCCGCGCCGCGATGTAGCCGCATCGGATCGAGGCCGAGAGGGACTTCGAGAAGCTGCCGATGCGCACCACCCTCGACAGGCCGTCGAGAACGGCGAGCCGCGGCGAAGGCTCCGGCTCGAAGTCGGCGAAGATGTCGTCTTCCACGATCGTCACGTCATGGGCGGCGCAGGCCGTCAGGATCCGGTGGGCCGTCTGCGGCGAGAGCGTCGCGCCGGTCGGGTTGTGGAGCGCGGAATTGGTGATGTAGAGGCGCGGACGATGGGCCGCCAGCGCCTCGGCAAACAGCGCGGGATCGGGGCCGTTCGGGGTGTAGGGCACGCCGACGATCTTCACGCGATGAGCTCGCAGCAGAGCCTGGAAGTTGAAATAGCACGGGTCGTCCACCAAGACGGTATCGCCGGGTTGCAGCAAAAATCGGCAGACGAGATCGATCGCGTGCGTCCCGGAGGTGGTGAGGAGGATCTGGTCGGTCCCCGCATCGAGCCCTTCCGACGCGAACCGTCGGGCAAGCGTCCGGCGGAGTGCCGGCGATCCTCGGGTGGGGCCATAGTCGCAGAGCACCGCGTCCTCGGCGCGTGCAAGGCTGCGGATTGCCCGGCGGATCGCACCGTTGGGCATCCAATCCGCCGGCAGCCACCCACAACCCGGTCGGAGCATCTCTGGGCCCGCATCGAGCGACTGCCGCGCCACCCAGAACGGGTCGATCGCCCGGTCGATCTGCGGCTCGACCTCAGCCAGAGAGAGCGGAGGCATCGTGCCGGCGATGTAGAAGCCTGAGCCGGGCCGGGGCCTGATGGCGCCTTCGGCGGCCAAGCGATCGTAAGCCTCGACGACCGTCGAGGGCGAGACCTTCAGGCTTGCCGCAAGACGGCGGATGGACGGGAGCTTTTCTCCGGCGGAGAGGGTTCGGGCGGCGATCATCCCACGGACGACCGCCATCACCTCGCTCGTGCGCGTCGTCCTGTCTTCGCTCATGACACCGACCTCAACCGTATGGACACGCTATACCATACAGTTTGTTGCCCTCTGCATGAACCGTTCCTGTCGTCATCCCGCGTGCCGAGCTATCCGCAACGGATCGGACGGAAGGGAGAGCATCATGCAGCGGACGACGGACGGGTGGAGCAGCGGCCTCGTCGGGGTCATCATCTTCAGCGGATCGCTTCCCGCAACGCGCGTCGCGGTCGGCGGCTTCACCCCGCTGTTCCTCACATCCGCACGGGCCGTGATCGCCGCTCTCCTCGGCGCTGCGCTGCTTCTGGCGCTTCGCCAGGTCCGCCCCGCAAGGGGGGACATCGTCTCCCTCGCCGTAGTCGCGCTGGGCGTCGTGATCGGCTTTCCGTTGCTGACGGCCCTGGCGCTTCAGGAGATCACGTCCGCCCGGTCCATCGTCTTCATCGGGCTCCTGCCGCTCGCGACCGCCATCTTCGGCGTCGTTCGCGGCGGAGAGCGCCCGAAGCCGGCCTTATGGCTCTTTTCCGGCATCGGCGCCGCTCTGGTCGCGGGATTTGCCATGAGTCGAAGCGGGCCGGCCGTGCCGGCCGGCGACCTCATGATGGTGGCGGCAATCCTTCTCTGCGGTCTCGGCTATGCGGAGGGCGCCGCGCTCTCGCGCCGGCTCGGCGGTTGGCAGGTGATTTCCTGGGCCCTCGTGCTCGCCCTGCCGGTCATGGGGATGCTCGCTCTCTCGACGCTTCCCACCGAATGGTCGGCGGTCAGCGTCCCGCAATGGCTGAGCCTTGCCTATGTCTCTGTCTTCAGCATGCTGGTCGGCTTCGTCTTCTGGTATCGCGGGCTCGCGCTCGGCGGCATCGGTCGCGTCGGCCCGTTGCAACTGCTCCAGCCCTTCTTCGGGCTCGCACTGGCAGGACTGCTCCTCGGGGAGCCGATCGCCTGGCCGATGATCGCCGTCACCAGCCTCGTCGTCCTCTGCGTCTTCGGCGCCAAGCGCTTCGCGTGAGCGTGGTGGAGAGAGCGACTGGCCCGAGGCACGTCGGCGTCCCGCCAAGGCACGCTGACCTGCCTCAGACCTTCACTCGCCGTAGAGATAGTTCGGCAGGCCCAGCACCATTCCCGGCCAAGCATACATGATCGCCATGCACAGGATCACGATGAACATGTAGGGCAGCATGCCTGCGAAGATCTGGTTGATCGTCACGTGCGCAGGCGCGACACCTTTGAGGTAATAGGCCGACATCGCGACCGGGGGCGACAGGAAGGCCGCCTGCAGATTCACGAAGACGAGCACTCCCCAGAGCACCGGATCGATATCGAAATGCTGCAGCAGCGGCAGGAAGATCGGCACGAAGATGATAATGATCTCGGTCCATTCCAGCGGCCAGCCGAGTACGAAGATGATCGCCTGCGACAACAGCATGAACTGCAGCGGCGTCAGCTCCATCGACAGGACCCAGCTTTCGAGGAGCGCCTGGCCACCGAGAATGGCGAACACGGCGGAAAAGAGCGCCGAGCCGACGAAGAGCCAGCACACCATCGCCGTCGTCTTCGCCGTCAGGAACACCGCTTCCTTCGTGCGCTTCCAGTTGAGCGTCCGCGAATAGAGCGCGAGGAGGAAGGCGCCCGCCGCGCCGACCGCTGCCGATTCGGTCGCCGTGGTGATGCCGAAGAGGATCGCGGCGAGGACGACGACCGTCAGGATGGCGAGCGGCATGGTCGAGGAGGTCAGGAGCTTCAGCACCTCGAAGCGCTCGGCCCGGAACCGCGCATAGAAGCGGATCGTCAAGGCGACGCACACGACCGCGCCGATCGAGTACCAGAGATAGAACCCGCTCAGCATGCCTCCCACTTGCTCGGCGGGCGC
>JACMIV010000080.1 GCA_014380965.1 Rhizobiaceae bacterium
CACAGGCGCGGCTCAGTATCGCCCTTTCCCCTGCAACATCTGCCGCCCCTTCCAAGACGCCGAGATAGGCTTTGGCCCGATCTTCGAGAAAGACCAGACGCTGCTCTAGGCGGTGCGTTTCGATACCCGGGACAAAAATCTGCATCAAAACAAATCCCGAAGATTGCTCAGGGCATCCAGCTCTATATAGGTAGGGTTAACGTAGACGAACTGCGGCACCGTCGCTGAGATACCGCTCCGCGAGGACAGTCCATGTCCATGCGCCGTCCTAATTGGCGGCGATCGAGTCGGAGGTGGCCGCAGCCTTCTCATGCAAGGCTCCCTTCGCCCGCTCGGCGATGTACGGATCGGGGTCCTGGCCTGCCTTCATTATGTCGCGGACGCGGTTCGCCAGTTCCTTCACGTCGGCGACAGTGTAGAGAAGGCTGGGCGTCCTATCGTCAGCTTTGATCGTGCGCTGGACATCGCCCAGACGCTTGAACGCGCCGTTAAATTTCAAGAACCACCCGCATGACTTGCCGGATGCCCGGATCGAAATGCCCGTGATTCCAACCTGAGTGAACACGAGAGCATTGCACGACGCATGCCGGACGTCGGCTTCGGCAAGGGCTTGCTTGTAGACGCCGCCATTTAATCAGGTCTTCACAGTCGGCGTCGGGGGCCTCGGACTGGATATGACGTATCCAGTTCATATCCACCGCATGCGCCAGAATCTAGCCGGCGGAGGCCGTTTTATGGCTCGGAGGTTCCGTCGGCGGGCTGATTTTTTTTTGGCTGGGGAACCTGGATTCGAACCAAGACTAGCGGAGTCAGAGTCCGCTGTTCTACCCTTAAACTATTCCCCAGCATCGAGCTCGCGTGCCAAAACGATGCGAGTCCGAAGTCGGTATAACGTCACTCGGTCTTCATGGGAACCCGGTGACCCCAAAATTTCGGATGGCGGGCTTTGCCGTCCGTGTCTGAGGGGGTGGCGCTCTGTCGGACAGGGGCACCCTTGTGCTTGGCCCTTGGGTTGATACACTTGCGATCAACCAAGGAACCAAGGCGCTGGGGCCAGCCTCTACGGGCCGCTCGGCGCCGGAGAGACATTGTGAGCATTGATGACGTCGACAGGAGACTGCATGCGCCGTCCAGCCTAGACCGGCAAGCGATAAAGCGCTCGCACACGCGGCCGGAGCGCAGCAGGGCGGAGGCGATGCCGTCGTCCGAAGGTCAACAGCACGATTCCGCAGGACCGGAAGCTCTGGGGCCGGGCGAATTGCGGCGGGACCGGGACGGCGACGGATCCCGGAACGGTGCGGACGCAAGGGATCCGGGTTCGGCAATCACGATTGGCGAGACTGCGATGGTCGGCGCGGCCACGGCGGGAAATCAAAAGTTGCCTACTGAACGGACGCTCGGTCGTCAGGACGCGGCGCGGGACGACGAAGCTATCGCCCCGGGTCGCCTGTCCAAGCGGCAGAAGCGCCGTCGCCGCAAAGGTGCAGCGCCGGCAGCGGAGGCTTTGGGCAGCGATGGGATGAGTCCCGGTGCCTCCTCGGGAGCGATGAGCGCGTCCTCGCCGTCTTCTGGATCGCCGAGGCCGAAGACCCACGGTCCGCCCCGGCGGGGACAGACGAGGAATGGGCCGGCGCAGAACAGATCGGTCCAGGATGCATCGGTCTCTGACCCCACGGCGGAGCATGCATCCCCCCGTTCGCGAAAGCGTCGTCGTCGCGCCGGAGGCGGCGCACGGACTGCGGCGGAGGCCATCGTTCCGAAGGTCGTGGCATCGGAGGCCACCTCGGCCGATCGCCGCGGTGTCGCGCAAGACAGGCCGGCACCGCCAGCGCCAGCACCGTCATACTCGTCCGGGGCGTCGACGAACGAGTGCCCGGCCGCTTCCTCGGGCACGCCTCTTTCCTCGGCGCATCGCCCGTCCGAGGATGTCGCCGAGGCGGATCGTTCGAAGCCGCCTGCCTATGCTGCGCTCGATCTCGGTACCAACAATTGCCGGCTGCTCGTCGCCGTGCCGACCCGTCCCGGCCAATTTCGTGTCATCGACGCCTTCTCGCGAATCGTGCGCCTCGGCGAGGGGCTGAGCCGCACGGGACGGCTGGCGGCGCCGGCCATGGACCGGGCGATCGCGGCCTTGACTGTCTGCGCCCAGAAGCTCTCGGCCCGCAGCGTCGCCGGCGCCCGCCTGATCGCGACGGAGGCCTGCCGGGCCGCTGCAAACGGCGAAGAGTTCATCGAGCGGGTGAAGCGCGAGACGGGTCTCGACCTCGAGATCGTCAGTCGTGAGACGGAGGCCCGGCTTGCCGTTTCCGGCTGCGGTTCGCTGGTCGACCGCTCCGCCAAGGGCGCCGTCCTCTTCGACATCGGCGGCGGTTCCTCGGAGATCGCGCTCCTCGATCTGAGGCGCGGCTATTCCCGC
This sequence comes from Rhizobiaceae bacterium, assembly GCA_014380965.1. GTDB lineage: Bacteria > Pseudomonadota > Alphaproteobacteria > Rhizobiales > Rhizobiaceae > Plantimonas. The sequence continues at coordinate 2,417 of JACMIV010000080.1, forward strand.
CGGCTTTCGAACCACATCGTCGCTTGGACCTCGCTCCAGGTCGGCGTCGTGACGCTCGCCGAGCGGTACGGTGGGCGGGACGTGACGCCGGCGCTCTTCGAGGCGATGATCGCCGAGGTCGAGGGGATGATCGCAGGCTTTGCCGGGCGCGATGCGCTGAAGGACATCGTCGGTGGCGAGAACTTCCACCTTCTCGGCACCTCAGGCACCGTCACCACGCTTGCCGGCGTCCATCTCGGGCTCGAACGCTACGACCGACGGCAGGTCGACGGACTCTGGCTGTCGGATGTCGAGGCGAGCGAACTCGTCGCCCGCATTGCCGGCTGGAGCTTCGAGGAACGCGTCGCGAACCCATGCATCGGCAGCGACCGTGCCGATCTGGTGCTTGCCGGCTGCGCCATCCTCGAAGCGATCCGCCGCGTCTGGCCGGCTCCCAGACTTCGCGTCGCCGATCGCGGACTGCGCGAGGGACTTTTGAGCGAAATGATGGTAGCCGACGGCGTCTGGCGCCGCGGCGCGCTTTCCACCGCGACGGACAGGCACCAGAGGACGATGGCATGACGAGACGCTGGGCATGACGAGACGGCGGATGGGCTTGCGGCGATGAGCGGCGGCCGGGGTGACGACCGCGGCCTGACCGTGCGCGTGAAGAAGGGGAAGCTCAAGGCCTCTTCGCGCGCCTGGCTGGAGCGGCACCTGAACGACCCTTACGTTCGTCGCTCGAAGGCCGACGGCTACCGCTCCCGCGCGGCGTACAAGCTGACCGAGATCGACGATCGCTACAAGCTGCTGAAACGCGGGATGCGGATCGTCGATCTCGGCGCTGCGCCCGGCGGCTGGACGCAGGTTGCGGTCGAGCGCGTCGCGTCTGCCTCCTCCGAGGGTCGCATCGTCGCGATCGACTATCTCCCCGTCGATCGGATCCCGGGCGCGACGATCCTCGAACTCGACTTCCTCGACGAGACGGCGCCGCAGAAGCTTCTCGACGCGCTCGACGGCGATCCCGACATCGTCCTGTCCGATATGGCCTCGCCCACGACAGGCCACCGCCGGACCGATCACCTGAGGACGATGCACCTTTGCGAAGTGGCAGCAGATTTTGCCGTCCGCGTCCTGAAGCCCGGTGGTCATTTCCTCACCAAGACCTTCCAGGGCGGGACGGAGAACGACCTGCTATCGATGCTGAAGAAGAATTTCACCAGCGTCCACCACGTGAAGCCGCCGGCAAGCCGCGAGGATTCCGTCGAGCTGTACCTGCTCGCCAAAGGGTTTCGAGGGCGGCGGGACGAGGCTGCGGAGGACGCTGCGGACGATGATGAAACCAACGGCGGGACGATCCTGTAACGCACTGCGGCCCGTCTACTCCGCCGGAACCTCCCGGCCGGATATCGCAGCGCCGGCTTCCTTCGGCATGTGAACGAAGGCCAGTGCCGCGAGCATCGTGATGACCCCGACGATCATGAAGGCGGCGTGGAAGTCGGCAAGCGAGGAGACGCCGGTGTCGCCGAGGAGGAGGCCGACCTCGAGGATCGCGCCGGCGACGGCGACGCCCGTCGCGATGGCGATCTGCTGGAAGGCGGCGAGCATCGAGGTCGCGTCACCGGTCTTTTCCTCCGGAACGTCCGCGAAGGCGAGCACGTTGATCGAGGTGAAGAAGAGCGAGCGGAAGAAGCCGCCGACGAGAAGCAGCACCACGAGCACGGCGACGGGCGTCTGCGGCTCGTAGAAGCCGATCATCACCATGAACGCGCCGCCGACGATCCCGGTGCCGATCAGCGTCGTGCGAAAGCCGAAGCGCTTGAGGATCGGCTTGGCGAGGAGCTTCATCGCCATCGCTCCACCGATCGATGCGGCGCTGACGAGCCCCGACTCGAGCGGCGTGTAGCCGAAGGCGAGCTGCAGCATCAGCGGGAAGAGGAAGGGCACCGCGCCGGCCCCGATCCGGAACACCGCCCCGCCGACGATTGCCGCCCTCAGCGTCGCGATCTTCAGAAGCCGGAGTTCGACGACCGGACGCTCTTTGCGGGAGGCGTGGCGAACGTAGAAGAGCGCGGCGACCGAACCGAGCACGACCATGGCAACGCCGAGAACGGGCGGCAGCGCCGGAAGGGAGACGACCGAAAGGCCGAAGACGATGCCGGCGCAGGCTAGGCCCGACAGGGCGAATCCCTTCCAGTCGAAGGTGATGCCTGGCACCCTCTCGACGAAGGGCAGGAAGCGCGTGGCGAGCAGGATGCCGGCGATCCCTATCGGAAGGTTGATGAAGAAGATCCAGCGCCAGTCCGCATAGGTCGCGATGGCGCCCCCGATCGGCGGGCCGACGAGCGGGCCGACAAGCGCTGGGATCGAGAACCAGGCCATCGCCGAGACGAGATCCGAGCGCGGCACGGCGCGCACGAGGAGGAGGCGCCCGACCGGCGTCATCATCGCCCCACCCATCCCTTGCAGGAAGCGCGCAGCGACGAAGGCTTCCAACGTGCTCGCGAAGGCGCAGGCCATGGAGCCGAGAACGAAGACCGCGATCGCCCAGCGAAAGATCGTCTTCGCCCCGAACCTGTCCGCCATGCGGCCGGAGATCGGGATGAAGACGGCGAGCGCGACATAGTAGCTCGTCAGGGCGAGCTTCAGCGCGATCGGGCTCGTGCCGAGGTCGCGGGCGATCGTCGCCAGCGCGGTCGCGATCACGGTGGAGTCCATGTTTTCCATGAACAGGGCAACGGCGAGAACGATGGGAACGATGCGTTTCAAGACGACCTCGAGGACGATAGCGAGCCGGGTTCCGTAAGCTCGCCTGTGCGAATAGCGCGGCCCTGCCTTAGGCCTTCGTTCGCCAGCGAGGAAGGCGCCGAAGTCAACTCGTCGTGTTTCGATCTTGCACCGACGACGGAGGCGTCCACGTTGCCGCAGGGTGAACCAGGCAGCACCGGCGTATCCCAAAACTCACGCTATGCCGCCTGACACTCGCAGCCTTGTACGAGCGGGTTGTTCCCGCTTTCATCCTTCCGACGTCACCCTCCATGGGAGCATCACGATGATCAAATCCGACACCGGCGCGGCGCCGTCCGGCCTCAGCCGTCGAAACGCCCTGAAACTTGCAGCCGTCGCCGGCGGCGCGTCGGCGGGAGCGCTCTTCTCCGGCGTATCGTTCGCCCAGGAGGCGGCACCCGCGGCTGCGACAGACGCCTCGACAGGAATGCCGAACTGGCGCCGGATCGCGCTGGGTGAGGCAAGCGTCACGATCATCCTAGACGGCCTGCGCCCGGGCGAAGGCCCGCACCCGACCTTTGGCGAGAACCAGTCCGCCGAGGCCGTGGCCGAGCTGATGCGCACCAATTTCCTGCCGGAAACGCGGATCGTCACCAGCTTCCTGCCGGTGCTGGTCGAGATGGGCGAGAACCTCGTGCTCTTCGACACCGGCTTCGGTCCTGGCGGACGGGAGAACGGGCAGGGCCGCCTCGTCGAGCGCATGGCACAGGCAGGCTATGCGCCTGGCGACGTCGACATCGTCGTTCTCACGCATATGCATGGCGATCACATCGGCGGCCTGATGGAGGGCGATGTGGCGGCCTTCCCGAATGCCCGCTACGTCGCCGGACAGGTCGAATACGACTTCTGGATTTCCGAAGAGGCGAAGAACGGCCCTCGGGCGCAGAACGCGGCGGCCGTCGAGAAGCTCGTCGTCCCGATGAAGGACAAGATGACCTTCGTCGCGGAAGGCGACGAGATCGTCCCAGGCATCGTCGCCTACGAGGCCTTCGGCCATTCGCCGGGCCACCTGGTCTTCGAGATCACCTCCGGCGAACGCTCGCTCTGGCTGACGGCCGATTCGGCGAACCATTTCGTCGCGTCGCTCCAGCGGCCGGACTGGGAGGTTCGCTTCGACATGGACAAGGCAGCGGGCATCGCCTCCCGCCGCAAGGTCTTCGACCGGATCGCCGAGGCCCGCGCACCCTTCATCGGCTATCACATGCCGTTCCCGGGCGTCGGCTTCGTCGAAAAGGACGGCGAGGGCTACCGCTACGTCCCGCTGACCTACCAGCTCGACGTCTGATCGGCCGAACGCGCGCCCGGAGCGGCACGGGGCCGGCGAGAGCCCTCAACCCCAGCCGCACCCGGCGCGCGTCCCAACGTGCCGTCGCCAAGCTAGCAGCCCGTGTCAAAACACAGCCGCCCCCCGCCCATG
>JACMIV010000081.1 GCA_014380965.1 Rhizobiaceae bacterium
CGGTGTCGGGCGCCGTCGTCGCGCCTTGCGCGGCCTGGGCTCGGCGCCAGCCCGGCGTCTGGTAGGAACCGGCGGAGAAGGCGTTCCGGTCCCAGCGCGAAGCGCCGTAGGCGCCCATGCCGGATGCTCCGTAGCCGCCATAGGAGGCTGACGGCTCCATCACCTCGACATGGGCCTCGGGCAGCTCGTCGAGAAAGCGCGAGGGGATGGTCGACTGCCAGAGGCCGTGGATTCGCCGGTTCGAGACGAACCAGATCTTCACGCGCTTCTTGCCGCGGGTGATGCCAACATAGGCGAGGCGCCGCTCCTCCTCGAGGCCGGAGCGGCCGCCTTCGTCGAGCGCGCGCTGGTGGGGGAAGAGGCCCTCCTCCCAACCAGGCAGGAAGACGGTCTCGAATTCGAGGCCCTTGGCCGAATGCAGCGTCATGATCGAGACGGCGTCGAGCTCGGCATTCTGCTCGGCGTCCATCACGAGCGCGACATGCTCGAGGAAGCCGGGGAGGCTGTCGTAGAGATCCATGGAGCGGATCAGCTCCTTCAGGTTCTCCAGGCGCCCCGGGGCCTCGGCCGAGCGGTCGTTCTGCCACATTTCGGTATAGCCGGACTCTTCGAGGATCATCTCGGCAAGGTCGGTATGCTTCATCGAGGTCAGGAGTTCGGACCAGCGGTGGAAGTTGGCGACGACCTCCTGGAGGGACTTGCGGGGCTTGGGCTTCAGCTCTTCCGTTGCGGCGATCTCGGCGGCCGCGGCCATCAATGGGATGGCGCGGGCCCTCGCATGGTCGTGGAGGAGGCGGATGGCGGCGTCGCCGAGGCCGCGCTTCGGCGTATTGAGGATGCGCTCGAAGGCGAGGTCGTCTGCGGGCTGCACGGTGCTGCGGAAATAGGCCATCGCATCGCGGATTTCCTGGCGCTCGTAAAAGCGAGGCCCGCCGATAACGCGGTAGTTGAGGCCGAGCGTGACGAAACGGTCCTCGAACTCGCGCATCTGGAAGGAAGCGCGGACGAGGATCGCCATGTCGTTGAGCTTATGGCTCTTCCTCTGGAGCTGCTCGATCTCCTCGCCGATGGCGCGCGCCTCCTCCTCCGAATCCCAGCCTGCATGGACCTCGACCTTCTCGTGGTCGGGGTGCGAGTGGTCGGTGAACAGCGTCTTGCCGAGGCGGTCCTCGTTGTGGGCGATCAGCGTCGACGCGGCGCCGAGGATATGGGCGGTGGACCGATAGTTGCGCTCCAGCCGGATGACGGCAGCGCCCGGAAAATCCTTGTCGAAGCGCAGGATGTTGTCGACCTCCGCGCCGCGCCAGCCGTAGATCGACTGGTCGTCGTCGCCGACGCAGCAGATGTTGACTTTGTTGTCGCTCGCGGGCCGTACCGCGCGTTGCGGCGCTGGCCCTCCGCGGGGGTCTCGCACCCGCTCGGACGAGCTATCGCCCCGATGGCCTTCGGCCGGGGAGGGCGTTTGCGCCTGGCTCCCTCGTCCTTCGACAGGCTCAGGATGAGGGAGCTTGTTTGAGGTCGCCGCTGTGTCCTTCGGCGGATCAAGATCGGAGGCGGACATAGCTCCCTCATCCTGAGCCTGTCGAAGGACGAGGGGGCGGATCGCATCCTCACCCCTATCCCGCGCCCCATCACGCGCTTCAGTGCGCTGCGCCAGCAGCCGCAGCCACATGTACTGCGCGACGTTCGTGTCCTGGTACTCGTCGACGAGGATGTAGCGGAAGCGCCGGTGGTAGTCGGCGAGGACGTCGGGATGCGCCCGCAGGATCGCGATCGGATGCATCAGGAGATCGCCGAAGTCGGCGGCGTTGAGACTCTTCAAGCGGTCCTGATAGGCTTGGTAGAGTTCGCGCCCCTTGCCGTTCGCAAACGCCCTCGCGTCGCCCTCCGGGATGTCCTTCGGGGTCAGCGCCTTGTTCTTCCAGCCGTCGACCAGCTGCGCGAAGGCGCGGGCCGGCCAGCGCTTGTCGTCGAGGTTCGCGGCCTGGATGAGCTGCTTCATCAGGCGGATCTGATCGTCGGTGTCGAGGATGGTGAAGTTCGACTTCAGGCCGACGAGTTCGGCGTGGCGGCGCAGGATCTTGACGCCGATCGAATGGAACGTGCCGAGCCAGGGCATCCCCTCCACCTCGCCGCCGACGAGAAGGCCGATGCGGTTCTTCATCTCCCGGGCCGCCTTGTTGGTGAAGGTTACCGCGAGGATCTGGGAAGGATAGGCCCGGCCGAGGCTGAGGATGTGGGCGATGCGCGTTGTCAATACCCGCGTCTTGCCGGTGCCTGCGCCTGCCAGCACAAGGACGGGGCCCTCCGTCGTCTCTACGGCGAGGCGCTGCTCTTCGTTGAGGCCATCGAAATAATTCGCCCGTTGGGGACCACCTCGTGCGGCCATCGCACGCGCGGCAATGCCACCTTCGCGGGGGCGCGAGGCGGTCTCGCGATTCGGCTGGTTGGTTTCGTTCATGCTGCCCTATTTAGACCTTCGCGCGGGGAACACTAGTGGAACATGGCAGATGGCCGGGATCGGCCGCCGGGATAGGAGAGAGCGACATGACGAAGCCGGTAATCACGCAGGCGATGATCGACGCCTATGATGAATACACCCATCTGACGCTCGATAGGCGCGGCTTCATGCAGAAGCTGACGGGTCTTGCCGGGACCGCCGTCGCTGCCGCCGCGATCGTTCCGATGCTCGCGGCATCGCACGCCAAGGCGGCGCTCGTTGCCGAGGACGATCCTGCGATCGAGGCGGTCCAGTCGACCTTCGACGCTGGCGGCAGCGAGATGAGGGCCTATGTCGCACGGCCGACTTCCGGGGAGGGTCCGTTTCCCGCGGTCGTCGTGATCCACGAGAACCGCGGCCTCAACCCGCATATCCAGGATGTCGCGCGCCGTATGGCGAAGGACGGATTCCTGGCGCTTGCGCCGGACTTTCTGTCCGCCAGCGGGGGCACGCCGCCGGACGAGGACCAGGCGCGAGACCGGATCGGGCAGCTCGACCCTCAAAAGACGATTGAGGCGGCGGTCGCCACGGTCGCCTATCTGCAGACGGTCGAGGGATCGAACGGCAAGGTCGGCGCGATCGGTTTCTGCTGGGGCGGAGGCCTCGTCAACACGCTTGCAGTCGCTGATCCGGGCCTTGCCGCCGGCGTTGCCTATTACGGTCGGCAGCCGGATTCAGCCGACGTCCCCCAAATCAAGGCGGCGATCATGCTCCATTATGCCGGGCTCGACGAGCGCATCAACACCGGCGTCGAAGCCTACAAGGCAGCGTTGGAAGCCGCCGGCACCGAGCACCAGATCTTCCTCTATGACGGCGTCAACCACGCCTTCAACAACGACACTTCCGCCGCTCGCTACGACAAGGCGGCATCGGATCTGGCATGGGAGCGGACGGTGGAGTTTTTGAAGGCGAAGCTTGGGTGAGTGGTGCCCTTCAGGCTTGCCTCTTTAAGGCAAAAGAAAGCCGGGATATGCTATGTTGGCGACCTGAACAGATGGGTAATCGAGGTCGCGCAGCAGCGCGACGTCGGCGCCTGCTGCGGGGGGAGCGCCAATGTCTGCAGGCTACACGGATTGGAAGTGGGGCGGTTTGGCTCAGGGCGCGTCGGCCGGCGAAGTGACGTGGAGCTTTGCCTCACTCGGAGGGCGCCTTCTCGAATTCCATCGTGCGATCGATTCCGCGCCCCACCAGCAAGCCATCCGTGCCGCCTTCGCCCTTTGGGAAAGCGTGGCCAACATCGATTTTGACGAGGTCGGTGATTCGCAGTCGGTTGATGTTCGCATTGGCTGGGAGCGGATCGACGGCGTTGGCAAAACGGCTGGGCAGGCAAGCTGGACGGGATGGGCCCCAGAACTGTCCTACGCCGAAATCTCCTTCGATCTGGAGGAGACTTGGGATGTCTTCAACGGCACGGCCGGCGTCAATTTCTACGCGGTTGCCGTTCATGAGATCGGCCATGTCATCGGTCTCGATCATGTCGACGAGACCCTATCCATCATGAACCCGTACATCACCTCGCAGACCGGTCTTTCGGCGTCCGATGTCGCTCGCATCGTCGCGCTATACGGTCCGAGCGTGCCCGGAATCGAGACGGCCGACGGCTCCAACGTGGCGCTGAGCCACATCGGCTCGCACGGGACCTGGTCGCTCTCCGGCGTCGGTGACTTCAACGCCGACGGGCATGTCGACCTGCTCTGGCGCGACCCGGCGACGGCTCAGGTCGATCAGTGGCAGCTGAGGGATGGGTTCTGGTCTCTCTCGATCGACCTCGGCGCGAGCAAACCTGCAGGCTGGACCATCGCAGGCGTCGGCGATTTGAATGGCGACGGAGTGGACGACGTTCTCTGGCGGAACGCGGCCACTGCCCAGATCGATCAATGGCAGATGCAGAACGGCCACTGGTCGCGCTCTATAGACCACGGTGCGACGAAGGGCGCGGACTGGACGGAGGCGGCCATCGGCGACTTCAATGGCGACGGCACGGACGACGTTCTATGGCGGAAGACGGATACGGCCCAGGTTGACCAGTGGCAGATGAAGAACGGCTACTGGTCGCGCTCGATCGATCACGGCGCCAACAAGGGTCTCGACTGGACCCTCGCAGGGGTCGGCGATTTCAACGGCGACGGAGTGGACGACGTCCTCTGGCGGAACGCGGAGACCGCGCAAGTCGACCAGTGGCAGATGCAAAACGGTTATTGGTCGCGTTCGATCGATCACGGCGCCAACAAGGGCGTTGACTGGAGCGTAGCCGGGATCGGCGACTTCAATGGCGACGGCACCGATGATGTCCTATGGTCCAACGAGACCTCAGGCCAGCTAGACCGCTGGACGATGCAGAACGGCTACTGGTCGGCCTCCGTTGAGGACGGTATCCAGAGCGCGTCGATCGAACTTGCCGGGATCGGCGACATCGACGACGACGGCACGGACGACGCCTTCTGGTACGGTGTCAGCGATGCCCAGCTCTACAGCGCGGCGCTCTCGGGCGACGATGTCCTGATGTCCTGATGTCCTGACGCGAACGTCGACAGCGTTTTCGGCCGGCCGTCGCTGGCGACGATCCCCTTGCGTCACTTCGACCGCAAGTCGCATCAGACCGCTCTCGGAACCGGCGGACGAGCGATCTATCCCTTGCGCCCGATCGCAATCCGCCGCCCCAGCCTGTCGGGTCGCGCCAGCGCCATGTCGCGCTTCGCCAGCGGCTCGATCCTGGCCAGGATGTCGACCGGCCAGGGGGCGACCTTCGGGCCGGACATGTCGATCGACAGGACGAGACCTTCGAGCGTCGCGGAGAGCCAGCCGTCCGCGTGGTAGAGCTCCTGCCAGACGTGGAGGCGTTTCTCGTCGTAGTCGACGATGCGGCCGGTGACGAAGACCGTGTCGCCCTCGTGGACCTCCCGGACGTAGCAGACGTGGTTCTCGGCCGCATAGGTCGTCATGCCGCGCGCACGCGCATATTCGGCACCGAGCCCGAGAGTCGGAAAGTGTTCGTCCGCGCCTCGGTCGAAGAGGACGTGGTAGTAGGCAAGGTTCAAATGCCCGTTGAAGTCGATCCACTCCGGCAGGACGATGAGCGGAGAGGATCGATGCGGGGCGTGCGCGGCCTCCCCGGTTTCAATCTTCGCGGTTCGCGTCTCTCCCATTTCAGTTTCCCCCATCGATTCGACTACGGCGCGTGGCCTCGATCCAACTTTCCCGCAACGGGCCTACTCTGGCGGACACGCCTCGATCTATGGCAAGGCGAAACCAATAAAAAGCATCGCGGGAGGAAAAGACCATGACGCTGGCCGATCTGAGGCGGGAAGCAGCCGTTCCGCGAGCTGGGACCGCGACCGCGCTCGACATCCTGAAGCAACGCTTCGGCGAGCGCCTATCGACGGGGGCGGACGTGCGCCGGTCGCATGGACACACGACGACCTACATCCCGAACCAGATGCCGGACGCCGTGCTTTTCGCGGCGAACGAGGAGGATGTGCAGGCTGCCGTTCTCGTCTGTCACGAGCATCGCTGCCCGATCGTCGCCTTCGGCACCGGGTCCTCGCTCGAAGGTCACGTGAACGCTCCGCAGGGAGGGCTCTCGCTCGATCTGTCGCGCATGGACCGTATCCTTCAGCTCAATCCGCAAGATTTCGATGTCACGGTCGAGCCGGGCGTCACGCGCGAGGCGCTGAACGCGCAGCTGCGAGACACCGGCCTCTTCTTCCCCATCGATCCCGGCGCCAATGCAAGCCTCGGCGGCATGGCGGCGACGCGGGCAAGCGGCACCAACGCGGTGCGCTACGGCACGATGCGCGACAACGTCATCGGGCTCACCGCCGTCATGGCCGACGGGCGGATCGTGCGTACGGCGCGGCGGGCGAAGAAGACCGCGGCCGGCTACGATCTGACGCGGCTCCTCGTCGGCTCGGAGGGAACGCTCGGCATCATCACGAAGCTGAACCTCAAGCTCTACGGCATTCCGGACACGATCCTGTCCGGCGTCTGCCCTTTCCCAGACGTGCGCAGCGCCTGCGACGCGGTGATCCAGACCGTGCAGGCCGGCATTCCCGTGGCGCGGATCGAACTTCTCGACCAGCTCGCCATCGAAGCCTCGATCCGCTATTCCCGGATCGACCTCCCGAGGAGCCCCTGCCTCTTCGTCGAGCTGCACGGCTCGTCGACGTCGGTTGCGGAACAGGCTGAGTTCTTCGAGGCGATCGCCGGGGAAAACGGCGGTGGGCCCTTCAAGAGTTCGACGACGACGGAGGAGCGCGCGCGCCTCTGGAAGGCTCGCCACGACTTCTACTGGGCGTCGCTGACGCTGCGCCCCGGCGCGCAGGCGATCGCGACGGACGTCTGCGTGCCCGTCTCCTCCCTGTCGGACTGCATCGCGGAAACGCAAGTGGACATCGCCGATTGCGGGATGATCGCGCCGATCGTCGGCCATGTCGGCGACGGCAATTTCCATGTGACGCTCCTCCTCGACCGCGAGAACCCGGCCGAGATCGAGGCTGCGGAAGGCTTCATCGCGCGACTGTCGAAACGCGCGCTGGCTTTCGACGGTACCTGCACCGGCGAGCACGGGATCGGCCAGGGCAAGCGCGGCTATCTCGCCGACGAACTCGGCGAGGCGCTCTTCGTCATGCGGCAGATCAAGGAAACGCTCGATCCTCGCAACATTTTGAACCCCGGAAAGATATTCATCGAGCCTTAAGACGCTCCGCCATCGACAAAAACGCCGTCTTCTGTCCTATCGTCACGCCGTCGGGACCGTTCCCGGCCGCAGCGCCGGAGGCGGACTGCGGAGAGTGAGGAGAGACGATCCTGGTCAGAGCCTTCGTCGCGATCGGCGGCCTTCTCGTCCTTGCGCTTCTCGGCGTCCTGATCGCTCCCTTCTTCATCGACTGGACAGCCTATCGCGCCGATTTCGAGCGCGAGGCGAGCCGCATTCTCGGCCAGCGCGTCGAGGTGCGGGGAGAGGCTTCGGTGCGCATCCTGCCGTTTCCCTCGGTCACCTTCGGCGACGTCGTTGTGTCGGGCGAGGGCGGCGGGGCACCGCTGATGACGGTTGCGGGCTTCCGGATGGATGCGGAACTTGCCCCTTACATGTCCGGCGAAATCCGCATTTTCTCGATGCGGCTCGACAGACCGCAGATTCGGCTTGCGATCGGCGCGGACGGGACCGTCGCGATCCCCGCCGGCGATCCCGGGCTTCCCGCGCGCGCGACCGTCGTCCTCGAAAACGTTGTGATCACCGAGGGAAGCCTCACCGTCGAGAATGGGCGGACCGGCCGTACCCACATCGTCTCCGGGATCTCGGCGCGCCTGTCCGCGCAGTCTCTGACGGGACCGTTCTCCGGTTCGGCAAGCCTCACGGCCGGCGGCGAAACGGTGGCCCTCGTCCTCTCGTCCGGCCCTTTCCAGCCGGAGGCCGGCCTCCCGCTAAAACTCACCGTTCAGGCGCCCTCCCTTGATGCGAGCGTCGTCTTCGACGGGCTTGCGGCGGTCTCGGAAGGTGCGCCGCGCTTCGGCGGGGAGATTCTCGTCGCAAGCCCGCTTCCGGCGCCGACCGTCACTCTGCCCGCGTCTGCGCCCGCCGCCGCCGATGCGAGCAATCGGACCGTCGCTGTTGCGGATCCGATCGTCGCACGTCCCGTCCTGCCGCCGTTCAAGCTCGCCGGAACGGTTCTCGCTACGCCTTCCGGCATCGCGCTGTCCGGCGCCCGCGTCGCCGTGGGCGCGTCCGAGAATCCCTATGTCCTCACCGGGTCGGGTAGCATCGGCCTGTCGCGGCTTGCGCATTTCGCGCTCGACCTCGAGGGCCAGCAGATCGATGTCGACGAAATCGTGGCGCAGGAAGCGGGTAACGCGCGTCCCGCCGCGAACGATGGGGCGCCCGAAACGGCCGCCCCGCCTCCGGTAACCTTCGACCAACGCCTGCAGGCGGTGGAGGCTGTCCTCGCGGCCGTGCCGCGGCCGGGGCTTCCCGGCACCGTCGCGATCCAGCTCCCCGTGGTCGTCGCCGGCGACACGACGATCCGCGATGTGGGCTTCACGGTATCGCCGACGGATACGGGATGGTCGGTCGAACGCTTCGTCGCCGAACTGCCGGGCCGCACCCGCATGGAGGCGAGCGGTGTCGTCGGTCTCGACGAGGAGCTGAGCTTCAAGGGCGACCTCCTCGTCGCCGCGCGTCAGCCCTCGGGCTTTGCCGGCTGGCTCGTCGGCACTGTCGATCCGGCGATCCGCACGCTAAGCCAGGCGGGTTTCTCGGCGGCTGTCGACCTGACGCGGGCGCGCCAGGTCTTCGAATCCCTCGAAGTCGATGTCGGCGGCGAGGTTCTGACCGGACGTCTCGAACGATCCGGCCCGCGCGGCGCGCGCGCGATGACGGCCTTTCTAAACGCCGGCGCCGTCGATCTCGATGCGCTGCTGGCGCTGTCGGCCCTCTTTACCGGGGATGGCGACTCGATCGCGGATGCCGACCGGCTGTCCCTGAAGATCGGGGCAGGTCCCGTCCGCTACCGCGAGGCGTCCGCGCGGCGGATCGATGCCGATCTCTCCTATGACGGCGCGCGCCTTTCCATCGCGCGGCTCGATCTTGCCGATCTTGCCGGAGCCGATCTGACGGTTTCGGGGGACCTTGCGGGGCTCGGCACAGACCTGTCGGGCCGCCTCGCCATCGGGCTCGACGCCGCCCGCCCGTCCGAGGCCATCGCGTTCCTGGAGAGTGTGCTGCCGCCGAGCCCGGCCATCGCCGCGCTCGCCGCGCGTGGAAGCTCGCTTGGTCCCTTGCGCATCACGGGCGAGGTCGAGACGGTCGAGGAAGTGTCCGGTGAAAAGCCGACCCTCCAAGCTCGCGTTTCTGGTACGGCGGCCGGAACGGACGTATCGGCGACGCTCGCGCTCGGCAACGGCATCTATGCTCCCGGAGCCGCCGGGGTTCCTGAGGCCAGCGGGCGCTTCGGGCTGCAGGCGACGGTTTCGAACGACGTGCCCGCCGTTCTCCTCGGCCAGCTCGGCATCGAGGCCGTGCCCGTGGACGTGCCGTCGCCGTTGTCGCTCGAACTGTCCTTGTCCGCCGGGCCGACGGGACCTGTCGTCGCGAGCGCGGCGATGCGGGCGCCCGACACGGAGCTTGCCGGCGAGGGGAGCTTCGAGATCGCCCCGGAGGGAATATTCGGCGCGGAGTTCGGCCTTTCGGCGAAGAGTGCGGATATCGGGCCCTGGCTGACGGCGACGGGCCGGGCGCTCGGCCAGTCCGCCGCTGCTGCCCTCCCGCTCGATCTTGCCGGGACCATCCGCTACGCCGACGGCGACCTGTCGCTCGACGGCCTTGCGGGCAAGATCGGCGATGCCGATGTCGCCGCCGATCTGTCGCGGCATGGCGCCGGACCCGTGAGCGGCACGCTCTTCGTGTCGGACCTTTCGTTGCCCTGGCTCGCGACGCTCGTCTACGGTCGCTCCCCCACTGCGGAGGACGGCTCCGCCTCGCTGGCGTCGGCGGAGTTCCTCGCCCCGCTCCTGCCGCCGGTGGACCTAGCCCTCGATGTGACGGCAGATCGCCTGTCGCTGGGCGGAGCGCTGGCCATTGCGCCATTTTCGGGAGATGTCGGCTCGACGGCGACGGAGCTCTCGATGCGCGAGATCAAGGGCGGCATCGGCGGCGGAACGGTGTCCGGTTCGGGATCGCTGCGCAACGCCAACGGCGTCGGCGGCGTCTCGCTGGACGCATCCTTCTCCGACCTCGACCTTGCAACATTGACCCTGCTCGCAGAGCAGGGTGACGTTGCGGACCTTGCCGAGACTGCGAACGTGGCGGGCACGATGAACCTCTCGCTCGCGCTGGGCGGCAGCGGCCAGTCCTATGCAGCGCTTGCGACAGCGCTGACCGGCGCAGGGCGCGTCAAACTCGCCGACGCGAGCTTCGCCGGGCTACGGCCGAGGCTCCTACGGCCGATCCTCGATGCGGCCGACGTGGATGGCTTCGTGCCGGGTACGGAGACGGTGGCGCGCGTTCTCTCCGACCTGACGCGCGCCTCGCGCTATCCGCTGCCGGCGCTGGCGAGCGAGCTTTCGGTCGCTGCGGGCGTCGCCAGCGTCTCTCCGCTGCGCCTTCCTGGCGCGGGCGAGACGCTCACCGTCGAGGGCGGGCTCGATCTTCGCACGCTCGAGGTCGAGGCGGCGCTGCGGCTTGATCTCGAGGCGGGGGACGACGCCGTCGAGGGCGCCGAGCCGGCGGTCCTTTATTCGGTGCGGGGGCCGATCGCTGGCCCGCGCCTCCTCGCCGACGTGCAGCCGCTCGCGAGCTATCTCTCGGTGCGGGCCTTCGAGCGCGAGGAGGCGCGTGTCGAGGCAATGCAGGAACAGCTCCAGGAGCGGCTGCGCCTGCGCCGCGAGGCGCGCTACACCCGCTGGCGGGAACGCGAGCGGGTCGCCGCGGTCGAGGCCGAACGGCTCCGCGTGGAA
>JACMIV010000006.1 GCA_014380965.1 Rhizobiaceae bacterium
ACCGCCCGTGCCGCGCAGGAGGCCGGGGGGAAGGCGCGCATATCCGGCCGCGTCCGTCGCGACCGTGCCGAGCACGTCGTTGTTCGCCGCCACGAGTTCGAGCGCCACGCCCGCCAGCGGCGCGGCGCTCCCGAGCGAACGGGCGAAGACGTGGAACCCGTCCTCGCCGGAGAAAGTGGAAAGGCCGATGTCGGTCAGGACGAACCATTGCGTCGAGGACGTTCCGGCATCGGCCCGAGCATTGGTCGCTTTCGCCGAGAGGAGGTAGACTCCGGGTTCGATGTCGGCGACGAGGGCCGCAACCGGAATGGCGGTCGTCACCTCCTCGTTGGTCCTGCGCGCGACGTCGACGAAGCCTTTCCAGACCTCAACGCCCTGATTCTCCTTGACCTGATCGAGCTCGTAATCCTCGAACTGGCCGAGGAAACGGCTTTCGGCGATGGTGCGCGCGAGTTCCCGGTCGCCGATCCGCAAGAGCCGCGCCTCGACCGTGTCCGCGTTGATCGTCGTCACCGGGATCGAGGCCTCGCCGCCGGCCGGCAGGACGTAGGCGTTGGTCGCGAAGCGTGCCGAGGGATCGCGGTCGCGTACGTAGATGGAGAGGTCCGCCGGCCTTTCGGTCTTCTCCCCGCTTGCCGAAAGGATGCCCGGACGCACGACGACGCGGTAGCGCGCTCCGTGGGTCACTCCGTCGATGCAGACCTGCGATCCCGCGGCCGAGACAGGCAGGCCGTCGCCGCCGTCGATCGACAGGAAGTCGCCGATCGTTTCCGAGTTCACCAGCGAGGGCGCCAGCTCCTCGGAAAAGGACAGGCAGATCCGGGGGTTCGCGGCGTTGTTGTCGACGCTGTTGTCGACGATCCGGAAGCCATGCGCGGCCACCGCGTCGTCGAGACGCTTTCGCACGTCGGCAACTTCGGCGATGCGGAGGCTCTCGCGCCAGACGCGGATCGCGGTCTTCCAGTCCTCGGCGGCGCCGAGGCCTTGCGCCAGGAAATCGAGCGCCTCGGCCTTGCCGGCATCGTCCGCCGCCGTGACGTAGGCGCTGATCGCCGCCGGCGCCCGTACCGCGTTGTTGGCGTTGGTCTGCTCGTAGTCGTTCGACGTGAAGGCGAGCGTCGCCCTTGCAAGGCCGGCCCAGGCCGCACCGTCCGCCGCGTCGCGCTTCAGCGCCTCGCGGTAGAGCCGGCCGGCGTCGAAGAACCGGGCTTCGGAAAGCGCTGCACCGGCGTCGCGCAGGATCGTCTCCTCGGCAAGAGCGGAATCCCTCGCCTCGCCGGCGACTTCCAGCCGGATGCGTCTTGCGGCGTCGCGCTGCTCCTTCGGGAGGAAGCCGAGTTCCGCCTCCCGCTCTGCCACGACATCTTCGCTCACCGCACCGGCGAGCGCGATCCGGCCGGACATGGCGCCCTCGACGAAGCGCAATTCGCCGATGGTTTCCTTGAGGAAGCACCAGTTCGTCGCCTGGTTCAGCGTGAAGGCGACGCAGCGATCGTCGGAAAGGCAGGCGGTCTCGCAGATGTTGGCGTCGACATCCCTCAGGATGTCGTAGTCGCCGCCGAAATAGTCGGCATCCGGGGAGGTTAGGATCCGACGCTCCGCGGGCGCGGTCTGAGCAAGGGCCGAAGATGTGCCGAGGAGAGGGACGAGTTCGCCGACAAGGGCCAACACCACCATTGCCGCGGCTGCGAGAACGCGCCGCAATCCGTCCGTTCGACCCATCGCGACACCCTCCGACCCGGCCTGGACCCGGCTTCCCCGAGGACGAGCCTAGCCCGCTTCGCGAGGTGCTTCCAGAGTGCGGCCGGGGTGAATGGGAAATATGTCGCCACGGTCGTCACCGCGACTGCGCAGCGCTCTCGGCGATCGTCACGCAGCGGACGAGGAGGACTTTTCCGGAAAGATGAGCGACGAAGCGGCGGCGCTCGCCGCGCCCTTCCCGGAAATGTCGAACCGCATCAACAGCTGCGGCAGTTCTGCCAGCGGACGCGGCCGGCTGAAGAGATAGCCCTGCATCTCGTCGCAGCCTTCCTCGAGAAGAATGTCGCGCTGCTCCGTCGTCTCGACGCCTTCCGCGATGGCGGATATGCCCATCGCCTTGGACAGGCCGAGCACCGCGCGAACCACGGCGATGTTCTCGCGCTTGGCGAGATCGCGCACGAAGGACTGGTCGATCTTCACCTTGTCGAATGGGAAGCGGGTGAGATAGCCGAGCGAGGAATAGCCCGTGCCGAAATCGTCCATCGAGATGCCGATGCCGAGCTTGCGGAACGAGTTGAGAATGGCGAGCACGCTTTCGGTGTCGTGCAGGAGCACGTTCTCGGTGATCTCGAGCTGCAGGCGGCGCGGCGGGAGTTTCGTCTCCTTCAGAACGCGCTTCACGTCCTTGAGGAGATCGGGATTGCGGAACTGGATCGGCGAGAGGTTGACCGAGACCTTGATCCCGGAAGGCCAGCCCGCCGCCTCGCGGCAGGCGGTCTCGAGCACGAAGAGCCCGACCGCGTCGATGAGGCCGACCTCCTCCGCGACGGTGATGAATTCGGCCGGCGACACCATGCCGCGCGTCGGATGGCGCCATCGGATCAGCGCCTCGAACCCCGAGATCGACTGCTTGGCGACGTTCACGAAGGGCTGGTAGCAGAGTTCGAACTCGCCGTTCTGAAGGGCAGTCTCGAGGTCGAGCTCGGTGCGCCGGCGCGCCTGGATCCGCTCGTCCATCGCCCTCTGGAAGAAGCAGAACGTGTTGCGCCCCTTCGCCTTTGCGCCATAGAGCGCAAGGTCGGCATTCTTCATCAGCGTATTGCCGGCCGAGATGCCGTCGCTGCTCGGATTTCCCGTATTGTCCGCGACGATGCCGATCGACACGCCGATCGTGATGCGCTGATGATCGATATTGAACGGCTCGCCCAGTCTCGTGATCAGACGTTTCGCCAACGCCTCAGAGGTCGGCCCCCGATCGTCCGACAGGTGGATGATGGCGAATTCGTCGCCGCCGGTGCGGGCCACGAGGTCGTCGGGCCCGACGATGTCGAGGAGCCGGCTCGCCACCGCCTGAAGCAGCACGTCGCCGACGGGATGACCGAGCGTATCGTTTACGAACTTGAAACCGTCGAGGTCGAGGCAGAGCACGGCGGCCCGGACGGCAATCTCCGGATCCGACAGGATTTCCTGGAGCCTTTCGCTGAGACGGGTGCGGTTGGGCAGCCCGGTCAACGCGTCGTGGTCGGCCATGTGGCGCAGCTTCAGGGCGGCATTGTGCCGATCGGTCACGTCCTCGAAGGTATAGAGCTGACCGCCAGCGACGATCGCCTGCCGGGAAACGGCGATCATCTTGCCGTCCTCGGTCTCATGAGTGAAGAACGCGTCGCGCTTGGGCTCGAAGATCGCACCCAACGGCGCGAACTTCGTCAGGTCCTTCATCGTGAGGCCGAGGTCCAATGGGCCAAACAGCTCCTTGACATGGCGGTTGACGACGACCAGCCGCTGCTGCGCATCGAACATGCACAGTCCCTGCGTCATGTTGTCGAGCGCGGCCTCGAAGCGAACGTTCTGGATGGCGATCTGCCCGTCGTAGAGATCGGCCTGCGATGCGGCGGCCGTCTCGATCGTGCCGAAGTGGCGCGAGATGCTGTCCTGCATGACCGCGAGCGCGTTGAGGAGTTCGGCCGTCTCGCTGCGCCCCGATACCCGGATGTCGTTGTCGAACTTCCCCTCGGAAATCGATTTGGCGACTTTCATGGCGCTGCGGAGCGCCGGCACGATGGCCCGCGACAGAGCGACCGAAATCAAGAGGGCGACGAGACCGGCGAGCGCCATGGCGAGCCAGGTCCGGTTGACCGAGGAGCGGACCATCGTGGTCACGGTACTGCGGACGCGGTAGGCATCGGCGCCGAAGATACGAACCGCAGCGCTGAATTCGTCATCCAGCGCGCCGATCTGGCGCATCAGGAGCCGATGCGAGATCGCCCCGTCGGTAAACCGCAGCCGCGAGAGCCTCTGGCGCAGGAGGTCGACCGCGCCATGGCCGTCCGCCGACAACGCGCCGTCCTTGGCGAGTCTCAGCTCTGACAGGATCGCGACGATCTCCGTCTTCAGCAACGCGACGTTTGCGGGATCGATCGCCACGCCGCCCTGGAGCGGGTCCGCCATCCGGCCGAGTTTCGACTGCAGCCGATACACGGCGTTCTGCGCCGAACGCAACGCGTTGGTCGCGATCAGCGCGTCGTCGTAGATCTGGACCGCGAGCGTTCCGATCTGCTTTTGCGAATTCTGGGCGAAGGTGCCGAGGATCAGCGTGACGAAGGTCAGGCACAGGCAGCCGACGAGAAGCTTGAGCTTGATCGACATCAGCCGACTTTCGATGCCGCGCGGCGGGCGAAACGGCGCACGCGCTTCGGCTCGAGAGAGCCGCGTCGGTCGGACGTGCCTCCCCGCGAACCCGTAGCGCTGCTCGACACGATCATCCGTTCACCCGCACTCATTCCGGAGCATCGACCTCTTCGGCAAAGAGAATAGGCCGGAAAGCAACAAAACTCCCTTAATGCGCAGCGGGCGAATATCGCCGGCTGCCGGTCTTGGCGGACGCTTCTCAGCCCTTCAGATGCGGGCCTCGATGACGAACGGCCCCCGCCGCGAGACGGCCGCACGCAGCAGTCTGACGAATTCCGCGGCGTCGTCCGCCCGTCCCGCCTCGACGCCCATCCCCTTGGCAAGGCTCACCCAATCGAGTTCCGGCCGGTCGAGATCGAGCATGGCGCGCGCGTTTTCGCCCGGTTCGCCCGCGCCGACTTGGCGAAGCTCGTCGCGAAGGATGGCATAGGAGCGGTTGGCATAGATGATGGTGACCACATCGAGATTTTCTCGCGCATGGGTCCAGAGGGCCTGAACGGTATACATGCCGCTACCGTCCGCCTGGAGGACGACGACCTTGCGGTCCGGACAAGCGATGGCGGCCCCGGCGGCGAGCGGCATGCCGGTGCCGATCGCGCCGCCGGTGAGCTGGAGGAAGTCGTGCGGTGCGGCTTCGTGGGTGAAGCGGAAGAAATCGAAGCCCGACGAGATGGATTCATCGACGACGATGGCGTTCTCGGGCAGGAGGGCCGCGACGGCGGCTGCGATCGACGCCGTCGTCAGCGGTCCGCCCGTCGGCGGGGCGAGTTCGGCACGTCGGCCAAGACGCGGTGCGACGGATGCGGGGATCGCCAAGGCGTCGGCGAGCCGGTCCAGCGCGTCGACCCCGTCCTCTTCGAGCTGGGAAAGGACGGTGACCTGACAGCCCTCAGGCAGCATCGCGCCGGGCTTGCCGGGGTAGGCGAAAAAGCCGACCGGGGCTTTGGCACCGACGAGGATCACCACCTCGACCTCGCGAAGATCGTCGAGCGCGGCGTCGACCCGATAGAAGACGCGATCGAGCGAGACCCGTCCCGCGCCCCGCTCGATCCGGCCGTTCGCCTGCTGTGCAAGAAGCCGGGCGCCCGTCGTCGCCGCGATCCGGCCGGCGGCCTCCAGCGGCTTTGCGCGCAGAGCCTCGCCCCCGAGAAGGATTAGCGCCCGGCGACCCGAGCGCAATGCGGCCGCGGCTGTGCGGACGGCGTCCTCGCTCACCATGGGCCTCGTTGGCACGCTCGCCGACACGACGGCGGCATTCGTCGGCGACCATGCCGCATCGGCCGGGAGGATCAGCGTCGCGATCTGTCCGGGCGCCGTGCAGGCAACGGAAATCGCTTCCGCGGCGTCTGCAGCCACGGTTTCGGACGAGGCCGTCGTCTTCACCCAGTGCGACATCGGCCGCGCGAGACCCTCGATGTCGGTCTGGAGCGGGGCATCGTGCTGGAGGTGGTAAGTCGCGTGATCGCCGACGACGTTGACGATCGGCGTGTTCGCGCGTTTCGCGTTGTGGAGATTCGCAAGCCCGTTCGCGAGCCCCGGCCCGAGATGGAGAAGCGTCGCCGCCGGCTTTTCAGCCATGCGTGCGTAGCCGTCCGCCGCTCCGGTCACGACACCCTCGAACAGACCGAGCACGCAGCGCATCTCGGGCTTCCTGTCGAGCGCAGCGACGAAGTGCATCTCCGACGTCCCGGGATTTGCGAAGCACACATCGATCCCGTTGTGGAGGAGCGTGTCGGCGAGCGTATCGGCTCCATTCATGGAGACATCCTTTTGTTCGAAAGATTGGGCTCGGGTGCATCCGGCTCGGCAGCCGAGGTGTTCGAAGGTGGTAGTCCGCCCCCTCCTTCAGATGGCATGGCTCCGCGAAGGGAGAAGTGGCCCTCGGAACGACCTCGCACATGGGGAGAGGTCCGCCTTTCGTCCATGCACCGCAGCAAGCGGAGCGGAAATGGAGGACGGGACGCTTGGAATCTGCGAAACTTCAAGCCGGGGAAAGGTTTCGCTCCGCCGTTTGCCGCGCCACGATCGGGGACGGAGGTCACATCGAAACAAGCCATGTCACAAGCAAAAAGCACGGAGTTCGGTCCCGTGGAGTTCCGCCATTGACCACGTTGACCGTTTCCACTTTTCAATGCAGCGCATATGCTCAATGAGTACCTCGCGCCTTGACCCTCGAACCCAACGTCGAACCATGTCGACAGACACGTCATCGCCCTATGTCCGCAGCCTGATCGCGATCCTTCGGGACACGAAGGTGCCGCTGCATCCCAAAACGCGTCTGTGTGCGGCAGAGGTGCTGGAGAAGCTTCTGGACGAGCAGGAGGCTTGGGCCGAAGGGGGCGCCGCGGAGTTTCTGGCCGAACTGCGCGCCGTCGGCTGGCGCGCAAGCTACGAGGACCGCCAGGACTGATCTCGCCGGCCGGCACGCGGCAACGGTTGCACGCGGCCGCCAAATCCTCCACCGCTTCTCCATGATCCTTGCAACGACCGACGATTCGACGCGCGGTGATCCCGGCACGCTGCCGATCTTCATCCCTCGGGCCCACCAGGAAGCGGCGCGGGACGCGATCCTCGATGCGCGCCGCGTCGGAAAGCCCGGCTTCCTGCTCGGTGATCTCACGGGCCTCGGCAAGACCCTGTCGGCCTGGCTCGCGATCCTCGCGATGCCGGAGACAGACGTGCTCGTCGTCTGCCCGAAGGGGGCGATTCCGCAATGGCGGCGTACCATCGCCCGCACGCCCCGGCCGGCAGGCATCGCCGAGAAGCGCGTGACGATCCTCAACTTCGAACGCACGAAATCGCTGATGGCCCCGCCGACCGCCTCGAAGCGACGCTCGGTGCGCGCGAAGAACAACGAGCTCGCGCGGCACGGCGCGCTGAAGGCACGCTGGCCGGTCGTGGTCGTCGACGAAAGCCACCGCATCCGCAATCCGTCCTCGCAGCAGGGGCTCGTCTGCCGGCAGGTGGCGGCGGCTGCCGACTTCACGATCTACATGAGCGCCACCGCCGGCCAGTCACCCTTCGAGCTTTCCTATCTCGGCAAGCTCCTCGCCTTCGCCACCGGCGGCGCAACGGGAGACATGGACGAGTTTCGCGCCCTCATGAAGCGGTTGAGGATCGGACGCTCCAAGGGCCGCTGGAAGAACTGGAGCTGGGAGCCCAACGAGGACGACCGGGCGACGATGTCCGCCCTTCTGTACAAGGGTCCCGACGCCATCGGCCTGCGCCGCCGGCCGGAAGACATCGCCGGCTGGCCCGAAGTGCAGCGCGAACTCGCCTCGACCGCGCTCGACGCCGCCGGCGAGCGGCTCTACGACGCGACGTGGCGGGAATTCCGCCGCGAACTCGGCCTCGCCGGCGGCTCGACCCGGAAACCTGCCGGCTGGGCCGCCGATCTGCGTTTTCGGCAGAAGGCCAGCCTCATCCGGATTTCAGGCACCGCCGATTTCGTCGACGATCTTCTGGCCAACGACCAGCAGGTAGCGGTCTCGGTCGCGTTTCTCGAAACCAGCGCCATGCTGTCGGAAAAGCTTTCCGGCCGCGGCTGGGCGGTCGGCGAAATCAACGGAAGGCAATCGGGCGAGGCGAACGAGGCTGTCCGCATCGCCTTCCAGACGGGAAGGCTCGACGCGGTGGTGTTCACGGTCTCGGAATCGATCTCGCTGCATCAAGGCGAGATGCCGGGCGGCGAACGGGAACGCTCGCTGGTCATCCACGACATGCGCCACAGCGCCATCCAGACGCAGCAGATCGAGG
>JACMIV010000082.1 GCA_014380965.1 Rhizobiaceae bacterium
GCAGACTATCTCAAGGTCATCGAGGCGAAGACGGCGGCGCTGTTTGCGGCGGCGACCGAGGTCGGCCCCGTCGTCGCCGAGGCGGGCGCGGACGCACGCTCCACGATGCGCTCCTACTGTCTCAGCCTCGGGCTCGCCTTCCAGCTCTTCGACGACGTGCTCGATTATCGCGGAACATCCGCGGCACTTGGCAAGAATACCGGCGACGACTTTCGTGAAGGAAAGATCACCTTACCGGTGATCCTCTCCTACCAGCGCGGTACGGAAACCGAGAAAGCGTTCTGGCGTGCTGCGCTACAGGACGGCGTCAACGGCGACGATGCCCTGGCGGAGGCGCGGCGTCTGCTGGAGCGCCACGGCGCGCTGGAGGCGACGATCGCACGAGCCCGGAGCTTCGGCGAGGAGGCCTATGCCGCCGCTGCGGCTCTCCCCCGCTCGGAGCCGCGCGAAGCCCTGCTCGAGGTCGTCGAGTTCTGCTTCGATCGCGCGAACTGACGACAGAGGCTTGAGGGCTTTTTTACCCGGCAAACGTTAACGTGCGCGCCCGTCCAGGGGACGGGGTCTGGCGCTTCGGCCGCATTGTCGTCATTCTAGACATACAAATGACGTTTGCGGCACGTTGGCTGCGGGTCAATTCGGGACGCTTCAAAGGCTGACCCGGATCTCGTCCAAGCCGACGATCCCGGCACCGGCCCCGGCTGCGAACGGGCGCCGGCAGACAGAAGGATATCATCGTGCCCATCACTCGTCTTTCCCGGCTCGCTCTCCTCCTCGCGGTCGGCACGACCCTCGTGTCGCCCTGGCCAGGATTGGCGGCCAGCACGGAGACGACGAAGCCGGTGTTCCAGGCACCGCCGCTACGCACGCAGTCGCTGTCGGGCGCCTATCTCGCGGCCAAATCCGCGCAGGTCGACGGCGATCTCGATGCCGCGACCGATTACTATGCCCAGGCGCTGGAGATCGACCCGACATCCGAAATGCTGCAGCAGGACGCGATGTTCGCGTTCCTTGCCGCAGGGCGTTTCGACGAGGGCGTCGCCCTCGCCACCAAGCTGCGCGACTCCAGCGAAGCCGGCAAGGTGGCGCGCATCGCACTCGGCATCGAGAACATTCGCCGCGAGCAGTTTCCGGCCGCCACGTCGCAGTTCGACATCGTCAATCCGAGCGATCTCGACGCGCTTCTCCTCAGTCACCTCTCCGCCTGGGCCGACGCTGGCGACAAGAAGTATGCGGAGGCGTTGGAGCGGATCGCCGAGCTCGACACCGTCGAGTGGTATCCGATCTTCAACAACTATCAGGCCGGCCTCATCGCGACGCTCGCCGGCGAAACGGACAAAGCCCGCGGCTTCTTCGTCTCGGTGATCGCCGACGAGGCGAACGCCCAGACATCGCCCGACGCCTTTCTCGCGGCAGCCGAAGCGCTTGCACGGCTCGAATCCGGCGCGGGCAAGAGGGATGCAGCTCTCGAAGCGCTCGGCAAGGGACTCGCGCTCGCCGAGAGCTACGATCCGCTCAACCATCTGAAGGAGCGGATCGAGAAGGGCGAAGCGCTCAAGCCTGCAATCGCGACCGTAGAGCAGGGCGCGGCGGAAGCGCTCTACATTCTCGGTCAGGCGATCAACCGCGGCGACGGGCAGCAGGTGGCGATCCTCTATTTCCAGCTTGCCCGCGCGCTCGAACCCAAGGCGCCGAATCTTCTGACGGCGCTTGCCGGAATTGCCGAGCGTTCGAAGCGCCTCGACGACGCCATCGCCTACTATGCCGAGATCCCTGAGGACTCCGCCTTCCGCCGCACGGCGGAGCTGCAGATGGGCCTCGACCTTTGGTATGCCGAGCGCAAGGACGAGGCCAAGCAGCACCTTCGCAAGGCGGTGACCGATTATCCCGACGATCTCCAGGCCTATCTCGCCTTCGCCGACGTGCTCGCCGCCGACAAGTCCTATGGCGAAGCGGCGGACATGCTGAACAAAGCTGTCGATCTTGCCGTTCGGACGAAGGAAGAGACCTGGAACATCTACTACCAGCGCGGCATTGCCCATGAGCGGCTGAAGGAGTGGGAGAAGGCCGAGCCCGACTTCCGCAAGGCGCTCGAGCTTTCTCCGAACCAGCCGAACGTCCTCAACTATCTCGGCTATTCCTGGATCGACATGGACCGGAACCTCGACGAGGGCTTGACCATGATCAAGACAGCCGTCGATCTGCGCCCAAACGATGGCTACATCATCGATTCGCTCGGCTGGGCCTACTATCGCCTTGCGCGCTTCGACGAGGCGGTCGAACAGCTCGAGCGGGCGGTTCTCATCAATCCGGTCGATCCCACGATCAACGATCATCTCGGCGACGCCTACTGGCGCGTGGGGCGCGAGCGGGAAGCCCGCTTCCAGTGGAGCCGGGCGCTCTCGGGTGATCCTAAGCCGGAGGCGGCGGAGGTCGTAAAGATCGAGGCCAAGCTGAAAGAAGGGCTGCCGGCCGACACGCGCAAGGCCGAGATGCCCATGGACGGACCGACGAAGGCGGATGCGCCGTCGACCGATGCGCAGGCCGAGAACAGACCTGTGCCTATGCCGGTCCCGGAAGTCGCGCCGAACTGAACCGTCATGGGCGGCGCAGCAATCCTCGTCCGCCTGGCGGCGCAAACTGTCCTCGCCCCGGCGAAGATCAACCTCGCGCTGCACGTCACCGGGCGGCGCGAGGATGGCTATCACACGCTGTCAAGCCTCGTCGCCTTCGCCGAGGACGGAGACGGCTTAAGCGTCGCGCCGGCCGCGCATGACATGTTCGCTGCGTCCGGCCCCTTCGCACCGGCCCTTGCAGGTTGCGACCCTGCAGACAATCTCGTCCTTCGGGCGCTCTCCCTCGCCAGACGCGTCGCGGAAACGGACGGACAGGAAATCGCACCCCTGTCGCTGTCGCTCGACAAGCGGTTGCCGATCGCCTCGGGGATCGGCGGCGGTTCGGCGGATGCCGCCGCGCTTTTGCGGCTTGCCGGGCTGGTATGTCCCGGCATCGCTCCCGATCTTCGGGCAGCGGCGCTCTCGCTCGGAGCGGACGTGCCGATGTGCATCGACGGCGTGCCGGCTCTCGTCGAGGGCATCGGCGAGATCGGATGGGCGCTCACACGGTTCCCCGCGATCGACTGCCTGCTCGTCAATCCAGGCGCCGGCGTCGCGACCCCGGAGGTCTTCCGGCGCCTGAAGCGCCGCGATCACGCGCCGCTGCCGCCGCTGCCGCCCGGCGGATTCGCCAATCCGGGGGCTCTCGTCGCCTATCTCCGGGAGACGCGAAACGATCTCGGGGATGCAGCCGAAGAAATCGCCCCGGAGATCGCCGTGGCGCGCCACGAATTGGTCGCGGCGGGCGCCGTGTTCGCCCGCATGTCGGGCTCTGGCGCAACGGTCTTCGGGCTTTTCGAACACCGGGAGGCCCTGATGAGGGCGGAAGGTTCGCTCCGGGCCGCCCATCCGCGCTGGTGGCTCTGCCCGACGCGCCTTGCAGGAACAGCCGGCGCAAGGGAGCCAATGCGATGACCGAACGCGCCTTCGTGCCCCTCTCGATCGCCGTCCTCACGGTCTCGGACACCCGCACGGCCGCCGACGACAAGTCCGGCAGCGTGCTCGCCGACCGGCTGACGGCCGCCGGCCACCGCCTTGCCGACCGGCGGATCGTGCCCGACGAGATCGCGGCGATCCGCGAGACGGTGATCGGCTGGTCGAAGGACCCCGCGATCGACGTCGTGCTGACGACGGGCGGCACGGGCTTCACAGGGCGGGACGTGACGCCAGAGGCGCTGGAGCCGATCTTCGAGAAGCGGATGGAAGGTTTCTCCGCAGTATTCCACCGCGTGTCCTTCGAGAAGATCGGCGTCTCGACCATCCAGTCGCGCGCGACGGGCGGCGTTCTCAACGCCACGTTCGTCTTCGCGATGCCCGGCTCGCCCGGCGCCTGCCGCGACGCCTGGGATCTCATCCTCGCCGCCCAGCTCGACTATCGTCACCGTCCTTGCAACTTCGTCGAGATCATGCCGCGCCTCGACGAGCATTTGAGGCGCGGCAGCGGTAGCGCCGCCTAGAAGGCGTTCGCCAGCCCCGCCACCACGGCCCATACCCCCCCGAGCAACAGGACGACTGCGGACGACATCGCGCCGGCAGCGCGTTGCCAACGCGGGGCGTCCGCCGCGATGAAGTGCATAGCGTGGAAGAGACGGCCAAGTGTCAGGGCGAGGCCGAAGGCGTGGATCGCCCAGGCCGGCGCACCGAGAAGCGCAAGCGCGAGCAGCAGGAACAGCGCGACGGGCACGATCTCGATCGCATTGGCATGCCCGCGCATCACGCGGATGAGCCGCAGGTTGCCCGCGTCGCCCATCGGTATCTTTTCCCGCATCCGGACCCTGCCGGTCGCGGCCATCAGCCAGAACAGAATGAGCGCGTTCAGCCCGCCATAGAGGGCGAGCGCTGCGATCGCGGGAGTATTCATGGCGGTGACCTTCGGTTGGATCGGGTGGATGTCGCAGCAGCGCGCTGTAGCCGCCAGCGTTACCGTCCCGGAGGCGGTGAAACCATAGGCCGCAATGAAATCGCGAGCGCCGCCTCCTGCGCTCAGCTAAGGTCTCGGCATTGCGGCGGAGGGGCGCCGGAGGGAGACATGGCACGATGGCCGTTCTGATCGCAGGGCTGATCCTTTTCATCGGTGTGCATTCCATGCGGATCGTCGCCGAAGGCGGACGCACCGCTCTCCTCGCCCGGTTTGGGGAGGCCAAGTACAAGATCGCCTACGGCCTCCTCTCGCTCGCTGGCCTCATCCTCATCGGCAACGGCTACGAACGGGCCTATGGCGAAGCGGGCGTTTTCTGGACGCCACCGACCGCGACGCGCCATCTTGCCCTTCTCCTCGTGCCGATCGGCTTCGTCCTCGTCGTCGCGAGCTACGTGCCGACCGGGCGCATCAAAGCCGCGGTCGGCCATCCGATGATCCTCGGCATCGGCTTCTGGGCCTTCGCGCACCTCATCGCGAACGGCGCGACCGCGAGCGTCGTCCTCTTCGGCGCATTCTTCTTTTGGGCCGTGTTCGACTATGGCGCCTCCGTATCGCGCGACCGGCGCAACGGCGTCGTTCTGCAGCCGGTCGGCGCGCGGGGCGACGGTCTCGCCATCGTGATCGGGCTCGGCGCCTCCCTCGCCTTCATCTTCTGGCTTCATCTTTGGCTGGTCGGCGTTTCGCCGATCGGCTGACGGAAAGTCTTTTTCAGTGCGCCGGCGCCGCTTCCGTCAAGCCGGCCAAGACGTCGAAGCGGCCGAAACCATGGTATCGGCAGCGGCGGGAGAAAGCGCCGGAATGGCGCCCGCACCTTCCGTTCCCGCGAAAAATCGTTAGAACGCCACTCCAAAGCTTTCCGGCAGACAGGCTCAACGGGCCCGATCCACCGTGCGCGCCAAGGATGATGCGACGAATGAGTGACGAGATTTTCTTTCGCGAGGTCAACGAGGAGATCCGGCAGGACCGCACCCGCGCGCTGTGGGCGTCCTACGGCAAGCTGCTCATCGCGATCGCCGTCCTCGCCGTCGTCGGAGCAACCGGCTACGTCCTCTGGCGCGAGTATCAGAACGCTCAGGCGAATGCTTCCGGCGACCGGTTCCTCGCTGCCGTCGAGCTCGCCTCGGCCGGCAATCTCGGTCAGTCCCTGACCGAACTCGAGGCGCTCGCCGCCGACGGCTACGGAGCCTATCGCGATCTCGCAAGGATGCGGGTCGCGACCGTCCGAGAGGCGCAAGGGGACCCGGCCGCCGCCGTCGCCGCCTTTGACGCGATCGCGGCCGACGGCAGCGCGCCCGACGCGATCCGCGACATGGCGTCCGTCCGGGCAGCCTACA
>JACMIV010000083.1 GCA_014380965.1 Rhizobiaceae bacterium
ACTGATGGCCGCAAGAAAAAATTGTCGAAATGGCAAAAGCGGCGAGACCAACGGTCCGCCGCTTTTTCGTTCACGGGATGTCGGAAGCGCCAAGAGATGTCGGAAGCGAAAGCCGTCAGTTGATCCGGCGCCAAAGCTGCGGGTTTTCCGCGGACGAGACCTTCTCGAAGGTGAGATCGGCACTGTGCCATGGCAGAACCTTGCTCGTCCGGTTGTCGAGGACGAAATCGCCTGCATTCGTTTTCACGAGCAGAATCGCATGACCCTCGCCCGAGCGGGTCTTGCCGACGGCGAGCCGAAGCGCCGAAGCGGGCAGGCCGGCGCGAATTAGCTCGCGACGTTTGGTCAGCGCGAAATCCTCGCAGTCGCCGCGGACGACGTCGACGCTCCACGTTTCGCGGCGGTCGTTCACCGGGCGGATGCGACGGTTGACATGGGCGTTCGTCTCGGAAACCAGCGCCTTGGTGGCGCCGTCCCAGCGGGCGACGTCCGACTGGCCGGGGCGGCAGTCCTCGGGGTTCTCGACGCAGAAGCGGATGAACGCGAAAGGTGCCAGGGCGTGGATGCCCTCGCGCAGCCCGCTTTCCGCCCGAACGCCCGCCCGCGCAACACCGGCGACGCCTGCTGCATGTGAAACAGACGAAAGCGCCGTCGTGAACGTCACCGCCATTGCGATGACTGCAGCGAGCGAGCCGATAGTCTTCAGACGTGCCATGCGCTTGCCTCCGTCATGTATCCGAAGGCAGGTAACCACGCGATCGACTGTCATCCCCTTTCAGGAAATCTTCAA
Organism: Rhizobiaceae bacterium; assembly: GCA_014380965.1. Taxonomy (GTDB): domain Bacteria; phylum Pseudomonadota; class Alphaproteobacteria; order Rhizobiales; family Rhizobiaceae; genus Plantimonas. The sequence goes on from JACMIV010000083.1 coordinate 791, forward strand.
TCTTTACCAAAGCCGAATTATCTGCTCGGCTGCGCTTGGAGAGGACGACTGTCTGCCGAGAAAATCAACTATCGCTCTTTAATAAAAGTCTCATGACATGTCGGGCGAAGGGACTTCCCTCGGGAACGCCGGCAGGCTCGCCCGGCTTGCCGCGCTCGACCAAGCCGTTATCCACGGAGCCAGAAGCGATCTTGCCGCACCGCGGAATTGTCGTAGAAGAGGTTCGGCCGGGCCCTTCCGATGGCCTGACTTGAGAAGAGCGCCAAACTTGGGTGCGGGGAGACGTTTCGTGCGCGCATTGACTGGCAGCAACGCCTCGCGCGGAGCCGCAAAATGACCGAAGCGCCGACCCTGCGCCGGCAGGCGGGGATCGCGCTCGTCTGGTCGCTTCTCCAGAACTGGGGCGGCAAGGCGATCGGCCTCATCGTCTTCGTGCTGCTCGCCCGCCTTCTCGATCCGGCCGAGTTCGGCATCGCCTCCTCCGCCTTCCTGATCCTCAGCATCCTTCATCTCGTCGCCGAGTTCGGTCTGGGCGACGCGCTCGTCCAGCGTCAGGGGCTGACCCGCGAAGACGTGAATCTCCCTTTCTTCGCAGCCGTCGGCGTCTCCGTCTCGCTAGCGCTTGCAATGGTCTGGTTCTCCGAGGACATCGCGTTCCTGATGGGAGTGGCGAACCTCGGCCCCTATCTCGTCGCCTCAGCCATGATCGGCCCGCTGATGACGCTGTCGGCGCTGCAGGATGCCATGTATCGGCGGGCGATGATGTTCAAGCCGCTCGCCTTGCGCACGCTCGTGTCGGGCCTCGTCGGCGGAGGCGTCGGCGTCCTCCTCGCCCTCATGGGCTTTGGCGCATGGGCGCTCATCGCCCAGTTCGGGGCGCAGATGCTGATCAGCGTCGTCTGGCTCTGGTCCCGGCCCGTCTGGACACCGTCCCTCTCCTTCAGGCCGAAGACGGCCCTTCCCATCGGCCGCTTCGGGCTGAACGTCCTATCTACCTACATGGTCGACTTTCTGACGATGAAGAGCGTCGACTTCGTCATCCTTCTCGCCCACGGCCCGGCGGCCCTTGGTCTCTACACGGTGTCCTCGCGGCTCTACCAGCTCCTGCTGCAACTCCTTCAGGCGAGCATATCCAGCGTCGGGCTCAGCATGCTGTCGAAGGTCGCGGGCGACACCGAGCGGATGCGCCGCCTCTACGAGCGCAGCGCCTCGCTGGCGGCTTTCCTCGGCCTCCCCGTTTTCTTCGGCCTCGCCGCTCTCGCACCGGAGGTCAACCAGATCATGTTCGGGCCGCAATGGTCCGGCGCGGAAGTGCTGATGGCGCCGCTGCTGCTCATCGGCGGCATCCACTGCATCCAGTTCCTCAACGTTGCCTATCTCACGGCGCTCGGGCGGCCGCAGACGCTGCTGATCCTCGGTCTCGTGAAAGCGGCGCTTGTGCTGCCGCCGCTCTACCTCATCAATGTCGGAACGGTCGCCGCGACGGTCTATCTTTACGTCTTCGGCCTTCTGCTGATGGCGCCCCTGAGTTTCGCCGCAACGATCCGGGCGCTCGACCTCCGGTGGACGGTCCTGGTGCGCCCCGTCATCGCGCCGATTCTCGCCGCATCGCTCGCTTTTGCAGCGGTTCTCGCCGCGCGCGGCGTGGACGCAATGACGAGCGACAACGTCTACGTCTCGGCGATCCTTCTCGGCCTCGTCTTCGCGCTGGTCTACGCCGCGGCGCTCGCGGCGCTCGCCTTCCAGGCCGCCCGGGAGAACGTGCTCTTCGCGCTCGGGACATTCCGAAAGTAGCCTCGTTGCCTTTCGCAAACGCGGTTCGCGCGCAAGCCGGATGCCGAACGCTGCTGCGTCAGTGAGCCTGGAGGAAGCGCACCGGTCCGCCGTCGAAGCAGGCGGCCGTCAGCGGACTGCCGCGATAAGCTCCGGTATCGACACAGACGCGCTCGTTGGAGGCAAAGGGCATCGCGGTGACGGTGTGCCCGTGAACGACGCATCGTCCCGCGAGGAGCGACCGACCCGCCGGCTCGGCACTCAGGAAGCGGGTCCAGAGAAGGTCATGATCGCTCTGCTGCTCGAGAGCGATGCCCGGCCTGACGCCGGCATGGACGAAGAGCCGAGCGGGCGTCGTAAAGCTGACGGGAAGCGCGCGCAGGAAGGCGACATGCGGCGCGGGCAGCCTTGCCAGAACGCGCCGCGCCGCTTCGATCCGCCCGATGCGGAAGGCATCCGCCATGTGCTCGAGGTCGTAGCCGTAGGACTCTAGGGTCCGGACGCCGCCGATCGCAAGCCAGCCGGCCGTCGTCTCCGGGTCGTCGAGGGCCTGGAGAAGCAGCGCCTCGTGGTTGCCGCAAAGGCAGATGCGGCGGAACCCTTCGGGCGCGGGGGACAGGAGATGGTCGATCACCCGCGCGCTGTCGGGCCCTCGATCGATGTAGTCGCCGAGATGGACGATGATCTTTTCGCCGGCTATGCCCGAGGCATCCGCGACGATCGACGCTTCCAGGCGACGGAGCTTGTCGAGACACCCGTGCACGTCGCCGACGGCGTAGACGCGCTCCGGCTCGCGGTCGATGGCCAATCGTTCGCGAGAGGGCGTCCGCCCTGTCTCCGACGCGGCCAGCCCCAGCCGGGACCACAAAGTCTGGAAGCCCATCAATCCCACGAAACGCGATCCATCGAGCCAGTCGCCGCGTGCCTGAGCCGACGACCGGCACCGAACGCGCATGGATGACGACGCGAATTTCGCGCGTCTAGCTAATCCTTAAGATGCATTAAGCTCTCTTACGCTGCGATGCACAACGGGGATTATGAAGTCTCTGAGCAAAACCACTTCATTTCGGCGTGTTTCGTTAAGGCCGCAATTTTGCGCGCGTGGCTTTGGCTACAACCGCTCTGCTCCGGCCCTGCGGCCGAGGCTGATGGTCGTCGCAGCGGCGAGATAAGCGGCGAGATAGGCGGCCATTCCCGGTATCTGCAGCGAGAAGTCCACGAGGGCATGGAGGGTCACCAGGATCACGCCGCCGATCGCGATGAGCGGGACATGGCGCTGACGGCGACGCTCACGAATGCCCAGCACGAGATTGCGAAGGACGTGCCGGTAGACGAAGAGGGTGACCGGGACGAATAGAATTCCGAGCCCGGCGAGCCCTTCGAGGAAGCTGTTATGGGCACGCAGGTAGACGTCGTAGGCCGTTCCGCAGTCCGGGCGGCGGTAGGCCGGAAGGGCGAGGTCGAACGTGCCGAAGCCGGTGCCGAACAGCCAGTTGTCGCGGACCATGTCGGCGGTCGCGGCATAGACGCAGAGGCGGGCGACATCGAGCCCCCTCGCCTCCATCCGGGCGATGGCCTGTCCACCGAAGATCGCGACGACCGCCGCGATCACGAGTGCGGAGACGGCGAAACGCTTGAGCAGCCGGCGCGTCGACGCCGCCTTGTCCTCCTGCCCTTCCTGTCCGGCGCGATCGAGGCGCGAGACGGTCAGGGAGGGGACGACGAAGAGATAGGCCAAAGCCGTGGCGAACATCGCGCCCCGCGATTTGGTCAGGAAAACGGCGAGAAGGCAGAGCACCATGGCTGACACGAAGAGCAGACCTCCATAGCCCGACAGGCGCGCATCGCTGAAGAAGGTCGAGAGCGGCCGCGGTCCGTGGACCCGGCGGATGCGCGAGACGGCGAGCGTCAGGCCGACGAGGCTGGCGACGCCGAGGAAGGTCCCCGCGGTGTTCCGGTTGACGAAGACGCCGGTCAGGCTGTCGAGATAGGCGGTCTTCGGATAGAAAAGCAGGCTGTCGCGCAGCCACGAGACCTGCATCAGCCCGAAGAAGGCAAAGCCCGCGCCGATGGCAGTAAGCCCGCCGAGAAGTCGCAGGGCGGACTTGTCGTCCGGGAACAGAGCGAGCGCGGCGATATAGACGACGAAGGGCATGGCCAGCATCGCCACAGCGCTGTGTGTCGCCGCGGGGCTGATGGAGATGGCGTTCGCCATGTCGTCGGCCAAGGGACCGACGAGCCCGGCGGCCTCCAGCCAGATCGAATTGGCGAAGGGATTGCCGTCGAAGCTGAGGCTCTGGAAAAGCAGGTAGGCGGTGAGGAGGGCGACGAGCGCCATGGCCGCATGGAGGGAGCGTCGCGCCTGCGGCTCGGCAGGCGGCGAGAGGACGGCAAGCCCGGCTGAGAGCCCGATCAACATCGCCGAGCCGTTGAGCGCCAGCGGCGTCACGGCGCCACGTGTCAGAACGGCGGCGAGGAGCCCCACCCAGAACAGGAACTGCCCGGCAGTCCGCGACATCGCCCGCAGGGAGGTCGACCTGGTGAGGCGCGATAAGGTGGTCATCGCGGCCACCCGACGAAACGCGCGCAAAACGTCCTTGCGATCAGCAGGCTCCGCTCACAAGGCGACGGGCTCTCACGCAGCGGTATCGTGTCCTCTATCGCCCTGCTCCTTCGCCGGGCCGGCTGAAGCCGCGGCTGTAGGCCTGGCGAAAGCCGGCGCCCCACCCTACACCATCGCCGAAGCCGCATCCGCGCCGAGAGCCAAGCGCGAAAGGCTGCAGGCGCGTTCGGCGGTCAGACCGCCTGCTGGCCGCGCCCGACATCGTAGTAGGTGAAGCCGCGGCTACGGACCTCGTCGGGCCGATAGACATTCCGGAGGTCCACGAGGATGGGATTGACCATGATCGCCTTCATCCGCTCGAAGTCGAGCGCGCGGAACTGGTTCCACTCGGTTACGATGACGGCGACCTCGGCATCCCGGACGCATTCGTAGACGTCGGGCGCGTAGGTCACGTCCTTCAACATCTGCGCCGCCTGCTTCACGCCCTCGGGATCGAAGGCGCGAACGATCGCGCCGCCGTCCTGGAGAGCGGCGATCAGCGACAGCGACGGCGCGTCGCGCATGTCGTCGGTGTTCGGCTTGAAGGTGAGGCCGAGGACGGCGATCGTCTTGCCCCGCACCGAACCGCCGCAAGCCGCGATGACGCGGCGCGCCATGCCGCGCTTGCGCTGGTCGTTGACGGCGGCGACCGTCTCGACGATGCGCGAGGGAACGCCGCAATCCTGTGCCGTCTTGATGAGGGCCAGCGTGTCCTTCGGAAAGCACGAGCCGCCGTAGCCGGGGCCGGCATGGAGGAACTTCGAGCCGATGCGATTGTCGAGGCCCATGCCGCGGGCGACGTCCTGCACGTCGGCGCCGACCGCCTCGCAGATGTCGGCCATCTCGTTGATGAAGGTGATCTTGGTCGCGAGAAACGCGTTGGCGGCATACTTCGTGAGTTCCGCCGTCCGCCGGCTCGTATAGAGGATCGGCGAGGAGTTGAGGTAGAGTGGGCGATAGACCTCGGCCATGACATCGCGCGCCTTCTGCACCTCCGCGCCGACCACGATGCGGTCGGGCCGGGTGAAGTCGTCGATCGCCGCGCCCTCGCGCAGGAATTCGGGATTCGATACGACGGCAAAATCGAGACCGGGCCGGGCCTCGCGGATGATCCGCTCGACCTCGTCGCCGGTGCCGACAGGAACTGTCGACTTGTTGACGACCACACAGAAACGGTCGGCCATGGAGGCCGCGATGTCGCGCGCGGCGGCGTAGACGTAGCTGAGATCGGCGAAGCCGTCGCCGCGGCGCGACGGGGTGCCGACGGCGATGAAGATCGCCTCGGCGTCCTGGATATTCTGCGAGAGATCGGTCGCAAAGCGCAGTCGGCCCGAGGCGACGTTCTTGGCGACGAGGTTGTCGAGACCCGGCTCGAAAATCGGGATGATGCCGTTCTTCAGCGCCTCGACCTTCGAGACGTCGACGTCGATGCAGCAGACGTCGTGTCCGAAATCTGCAAAGCACGCGCCCGACACCAGGCCGACATATCCGACGCCGACGATTGCGATTTTCATATCAAACCCCAGACTTGGCTGATTTCCCCGCGTCCGGCCCCCGCCGAACGAACCGAATGTGCGTCCGCGCCGACGGGTACGGACCACGCCTTATTGCAGCGCACACAAGAGATGTCGACCCGACTCTTCTCCCTCGGAGCCGGCGTCGTCAATGACCGACATCGCGATCCGTGACGACGCCCGACTTCACTCCTCGCGGAAGGCGCGGCTGAAGCTGTCGGCGATCGGCTGGCCGAGATACTGGAAAAAGGTGCGGTCGGCGGTGCGCAGGTAGGTCTCGACCGGCATTCCCGGGTAGATCTGCGAGGGCGTGATCTCGGGCGGCAGCGCCTCGGTCATGGCGAGCCGAGCGACATAATAGGGCTGCTGGTCGGCCGGATCGACCAGTCGGTCGGCCGAGATGTAGGTCACGGTCGCGTCGACGACGGGCGTCGTGCGCGCGTTGAGTGCGGTGAAGCGCAGCGTCGCCGCCTGGCCGATCGACACGACGTCGATGTCGGTTGGCGAAAGCCGCGCCTCGATAAGCAGGTTGTCGTTGGTCGGCAGCAGCTGAAGCAGCGTATCGCCGGGCTTCACCACGCTGCCGACGCTGTTGTAGATGGTCTCGACGACGATCCCGTCGCTCGGCGAGCGCACGTCGATGCGAAGCAGCACGGCCTCGGCGGCGCGCAGCGCTTCGCCGGAATCGAGGCTCTGGTTGCGGACTTCGTTCAGTTCCTGTGCCGCCGTCTCGACCCGCTGCGTCTTAAGACGCGCGAGCTGTTCCTCGGCTTCCACGATCTGCGTCTTCGACGACAGGATCTGTGCGCTCAGCTGGCCGGCCTGGCCGACGAGGTCGGCCTCGCTGCGCAGGAGTGCTGTATACTCTGAGCGGTCCGTCAGACCTTTTTCAAGAAGCAGCCGCTTGCGCTCGGTCTCCTCTCGGACGACGTTGAGCTGGGTCTCGATGGCAGTTGCCTGCGCGCCGGTGCCGACGATCTGCTCGTTCAACGCATTGACGCGCTGCCTGAGGATCACCTCTTCCTGCCGGTGCCGCTCGAAACGTGCCGTGAATTCCTTCTTCTGCTCGTCGAGAAGCTGCTCGGTCCCCGTCTCCTGCGACCTCGATATCAAGGACTGCGGAAACTCGATCGTTTCGATGCCGTCGCGCTCGGCGACGAGGCGGGTGGCGCGGGCGCCGAGCGAGATCGCCTGGTAGCGGTAGCGGTCGCGCTGCGCCAGCGCGGTCGTCGGATCGAGGCGGTAGAGCGTCTGCCCCGCTTTGACGACGTCGCCTTCACGCACCAGGATATCGGAGATGATGCCGCCTTCGAGATGCTGGACG
>JACMIV010000084.1 GCA_014380965.1 Rhizobiaceae bacterium
GGATGCGCGAGTCGCGGCGCGGGCCTGTCCCCGCTTCCGCGCCGCCGCCCCTCGCCGCCCTTCCCCGTCTCTTCCCGATCCCCATCCCATCGGCGTGTCGGTTTCGTCGGAGCGTGACAAAGCGGTTCGCCTCATGCAGGAACGGGCCGGGACGTGAGAAGACGCGAAGCCTCGATGGATGTCGATATCAACTATTGGTCCGTCGCGCTCGCCGTCGCGAACTGGAGCATCATCTTTGGCGCGCTGATCGTCATTCCCTTCCGCCGCTCGCCGGCGGCGGCACAAGGCTGGATGCTGCTCTTCTTCTTCCTGCCTTTCGCCGCCCTCGTCGTCTACTTCTTCATCGGCAATGCCCGTCATCCCCATTGGCGGCGCGAGCGCATCAAGGATGTTCCCTCGGTCGTGATGAACGCCCTGTCGGACATTCCGACCGGCGGACGCGATGCCGCGTCCGGCCTCTCCCCCGCGTCGCGGCGGGCAGCCCAGCTCGTCCACGCCATCGGCCGCCTGCCATGCCTCGGCGGCAACACGGTCGACCTCGACCCGAACTACAACCGCGTCGTCGACCGCATCACTTCCGACATCGACGCGGCACGAAACCACGCCCACGTGATGTTCTACATCCTTCACGACGACGAGGCCGGCAACAAGGTCCTGAGCGCGCTCGAACGGGCGGTCAAGCGGGGCGTCACCTGCCGCCTCCTCATCGACGCCGTCGGCTCGGCGCACGACCGCAACGCCATCGTCCGCCGCCTCGCCGGCACCGGCGTCGAGATCCGGCTGATCCTCCCCCTGCGATTCTGGAACCGGGCGACGCGCGCCGATCTTCGCAATCACCGCAAGATCGTCGTCGTCGACGGCCGTGTCGGCTGGGTCGGCTCGCAGAACATGCACCAGATCGAATACGAGCCGAACACCTTCTATCGCGAGGTGATGGCCCGTGTGAAAGGCCCGGTGGTTCTCGAACTCCAGGCGATCTTCATCGGCGACTGGTTCCTCGAGACCGACGAGGACATCTCCTCGCCCAAGCTGATGCCGCTGCCCGAACACACCGAGGGAGGCGTCGTCGCGCAGGTCCTGCCGAGCGGGCCGGACCACCCGAGGGCCCGCGTCGACGCCCTCTTCACCGAGCTGGTCTACGGCGCGACCGAACGCGTCGTCCTGACGACGCCCTACTTCATCCCGAACGAGCCCCTCTCGCTGGCGCTCCAGATCGCCGTCGAGAAGGGCGTGAAGGTGACGCTTTTCGTCACCGCGACGACGAACAGCCTTCTCATCGACCACGCCCAGCGCTCCTATTACGACGAGCTCCTTCAGGCGGGCGTCGAGGTCATGCTCTACCGCGAGCGCTTCCTTCACGCCAAGCACCTGTCGATCGACGACGACATCGCCATCATAGGCTCGGCCAACATGGACCGCCGCTCGTTCGAGCTGAACTCGGAAGTGACGCTCATCGCCTATGATGCCGGCGTCGTCGCCCAGCTCCGCCGCATCGAGACCGACTACCGCGCCAAGAGCCGCCGCCTCACTGTCGAGGAGTGGGAACAGCGCGGTTTCTTCACGCAGCTTCTCGAAAACGCGACGCGATTGATCAGCCCGCTGTTGTGAAGCAGGATGCACCACGCGCGGATTGCAGGCGTTTCCCGAAGGAAGGGCAGAGTCTCGCCCTTGAGATCTGCAAGCAGACGGGAGAGCGACGTGTTCCTGACGGTATCGCACCGCAAGCTCATGGAAGCCGAGCGCCGGTCGAAGGCGGCCGGCTCGCTGAAAACGATCCTTGCAGCCCATGCGCGGCGTCTCGGCGGACGATACCTCCTCTACGGGTCGGCTGCGAAGGGAACGATGACCTTTGACAGCGACATCGACCTGCTGCTCGATTTCCCCGACGAGACGGAGGCCGAGGCCTGGCGGGCTGCAGAGTCGGCCTGTGTAGCCTTGGGGATGGAGTACGACATCATGCCGCTGAAATGGACGAAGGGCAGGCTGAGAGCGACCGTCGAAGCGACGGGATTGACCCTTTCATGAGCGATGCCCGCTGGCTGGACGTAGCGGACGATGTCGGTTCGGCCGTCCACCATTTCACGATGGCCGTTCGCATCTTCGAGCTCGGCGAGATGGATGGGGACGACCTCGACGCCTATCGCAATCGCATGGCGTTCATGCAGGCCATGCAGTCGGGCTACACGTCCCTGGAAGGCGGATTGGAGCGGCTTCTCGCCATCCTGTCGGAGGAAAGGCCGTCCGGCGGCGACTATCATGCCACGCTGGTGCGGCGGGTCTCGCGCCCGGTGCCCGGAGGGCGCCCTGCGATCCTCGATGGAGTCATCAGCGCCGCGCTCGACGAAACCCGGCGTTTTAGGCATGTCGCGCGCAAGAACTACAACGGCTTCGAGGTGACGGAAGCTGTCACGGCAGTCGAAGCGGCGAAAACCATCGGCTCCGGGATTGAAGCGGCCATTGCATCGTTCAAAGAAACGATCGATCCTGCCGACGACCTCACCCAAACTTGACATCCCGCCCTACCCCTCGCATGTCCCCGCCATGCGCGTCACCGAAGCAGACATACTCGTCATTCCCGGCTACCGCGGCTCCCAGCCCGAGCATTGGCAAAGCCGGTGGGAGTTCCGCCTGTCGACGGCGCGGCGCGTCCATCAGCGCGAATGGACCAAGCCGGTCCGGCAGGACTGGGTTCAGGCGGTCGTGGACGCGGTGAACGAAAGCAAGCGTCCGGTGGTCCTGATCGCCCATTCGCTGGGCGTTGCGGCTGCCGTCCAAGCCATCCCGAAGTTCGAAAAGCGCGTTGCTGGCGCCTTCCTGGTCGCGCCGCCGGACGTGTCCAATCCGGGCCTCAGGCCAAAGCATCTTCAGACTTTCGGCCCCTACCCCCGCGATCCCTTGCCCTTTCCCTCTGTCGTCGTTGCCAGCCGCAACGATCCCTTCACGTCCTTCGACTCGGCCGAGGACGCCGCCGGGGCCTGGGGCTCGCTCTTCGTCGATGCCGGCGAGGCTGGCCATATCAACCACGAGAGCGGCCACGGCCCTTGGCCCGAGGGGCTCCTCACCTTCGGCAAATTCATCTCGCGGCTTCCCAAGGAAGCCTGACGCCGACCGTCCGGTCAGCCTGCGACCTCCACCGCGACGGCCGCAGCTCCCGCCTTCAGCATCCCGAGATCCGACGACACGCAGACGAGCCTATATCCAACATCCCGATAGCGCCGCGCCTCGGCGGCGCTGGCCGCATAGATCGCCGCGATCTTGCCGGCGGCATGGGCGGTGTCGACGATGCGCCGGATCGCATCGACCGCGACCGTCCCTTCCGGGCTCCAGGTGCAGGTCCCCGAGAGCGCGATCGACAAATCCGACGGCCCCACGAAGACGCCGTCGAGCCCCTCGATCGCGAGGATGTCGCCGAGATTGTCGAGCGCCGTCGCCGTCTCGATCATCGCGAGCGCCAGCGTCTCCGCATTGGCGACCTCGGTGTAGTCGAGGACCCCGCGATAGCCATGCAGTTCGGCAGCGCGCGACGGGCCGAAGGAGCGCGCGCCGAGCGGTGGATATTTCACCGCGTCGACGAAGGCCTTCGCATCCGCAACGCCCTCGATCATTGGCATGATCACCGCCGACGCGCCGAGATCGAGGAACCGCGCCGCATTCGCACGGTCCTCGATCGAGAGGCGCACGAGGGCGGGCTTGCCGAGCTGCACCGTCCGGGCAATCCCGGCCCGGACGCTTGCGACGTCGTGGAGACCATGCTGCACGTCGAAGCAGACGGCACCGAACGGAGCGCGCGCCAGTGCCTCGTGAACGTCGGGATCGGTGAGGCCGGACCAGGCGGACAGGACGAAGCCGCCCTCCCCCACCATCGCACGCAAAGCCGGTAGCGCCATGTCGATCGATGCCTTCCGTGGTTTCCGAAACTCGGCTTGAGAAGATGACGCTGGAGCCTGGTCAGCCCTCGCGGACCTGCTTTTCCGCCTCGACGAGAAGTTCGACCATCGTACGGCGGATCTGGTGATCGGACTGCTCGACACCGGCGGCATCGAAATCGGCACGAACTTTCTCGAACACGTCCTCGTCGCCCGCCTTGATGAAGTCGGCCTTGACGACCTCCTGCGCATAGAGCTTGGCGTCCTCGTCGGACTTGCCGAGCTTCTCCGCCGCCCAAAGACCGAGCAGCCGGTTGCGCCGTGCCTCGATTCGGAACTTCAGCTCCTGATCATGGGCGTAACGGCCCTCGAAGTCCTTCTCGCGCTCGCTCATCGACATCGTCGTCCTCCTCCACAGGAAAATCGGTATGCGGCCGAGGTTCGGCCGCCAGCTTCGGCATACGTGGTCGCATGACGATTTTGAAGGGCAAGTCATCTGCGGCAGCGCCGCAAAGCGTCCCGCATCGCGGCATTCGACTCCTCGCGGGACGGTGCTATATTGCGCTTGACAGGTGCGAGCATTGTTTAGGAAGGCCGTTTGGTCTATTCACGCGCTCGAACATGACGCTCCGCAGCCCGCTCGCCGGGCGCGCCCTCCCACACGATAGAGCACAGCCATATGACACGTCGCCGCCGTATCTACGAAGGCAAGGGCAAGATCCTTTACGAGGGCCCCGAGCCCGGCACGCTCGTCCAGTTCTTCAAGGACGATGCGACAGCCTTCAACAAAAAGAAGCACGAGATCGTCGACGGCAAGGGCGTGTTGAACAACCGGATCTCGGAATACATTTTCACCCACCTCAACTCGATGGGCATCCCGACGCATTTCATCAAGCGGCTCAAC
>JACMIV010000085.1 GCA_014380965.1 Rhizobiaceae bacterium
CGGCACGGCTCTCGGCGGCGGCGTCGTGACGGTCGCGGCCGGCACTGGCGGCGCGCTGACGCTGTCGACGACGACGGCCGACGCGCTCGGCATCAGCGTCTCGAACGTCGAAATCGACGTCCCGGAGAAGACAGGCGGGCTCACGACCGCCGCTTCCGCTTCCGGCACGGCCACCACCGTCGCCTCGATCGGCGTCGGGTCATATGACGCGACGAACGGGATCGCCATCGGCGACACGCTGAACTTCGTCTTCACCTATGACGGGGTCGAATACGAGGCGAGCCATCGGTTCACCTCCGTTCCCGCGGATGCCGCGGCATTCCGGACCATTCTCGAAACTGCCGTGGAAGCCGCCGTTCCCGTAGGCGGCGGGGCGGCACTTGGCGACGGCGAGATCGTCGTTACGAACACGGTCGGCGCTCTCTCTTTCGCCACGGTTGCGACGGGAACGGCGAAGACCCTCGCATTATCCTCGATCGGAACTGTCCCGAAGGTCCTGGCGGACCACACGGGCGGTCTCGTCGCCGCGGTGAGCGTCGTTTCCGTCGCCGGGCTTGCCCAGACGATCAGCCTGGCTTCGGCAGTGTCCACCGACCCGACGAAGATCCGAGACGGCGTCACCTACACCTATAATCTCGACGGCGTTGGAGGCTACACGGCCCGGCTCAACGAGCTGTCCGACCTCCTGTCGACCACGATGAACTTCTCGGCAACGAGCGACGCGGACACGAATGCCGACCTTGCCGATTTCGCCGCCTCGTCCGTGAGCTGGCTTCAGGATACCCGCAAGGCCGCCCTTTCGGAGAGCGAGTACAAGACGACCCTTCTCGAAGAGACGCAGAAAACACTCTCCAACGAGACCGGGATCAATATGGACGAACAGCTGACGAAGCTGATCGAGATCGAGCGGTCCTACCAGGCATCCTCCAAGCTCATCTCCACCATCGACGAGATGTTGGAAACGCTTCTCAACAGCATCTGACGAGGCCTCATCCCATGAGCATATCGACACTCTCCTTCAACACTGCGACGCGTTCGTCGTTGGCGAAGCTACAGACACAGATCAGCGACGCGACGCTCCAGATGAACAATGCGGGGCGCCTCACCGACGTCGGCCGGTCCCTCGGTCGGCTGACCGGAGCGGCGGTCAGCGCGCGGACGCAGGAAACCAGCTTCAAGGCCCAGCAGGAATCCAACAAGCTGGTGACGACCCGCCTTGAAAACATCGACGCCTCGCTCCTTGCTATCCGGAACGGCGCGGAGTCGCTTGGCAACAGCCTCATCGGCATCAGCGTCGCGACCAACTTTGGAACACTGACGGAGCTTGCCAAATCAGGCCTCCAGCAACTCGCTGGATCTCTCAATTCGACCAGCGACGGGCAGTATCTCTTCGGCGGCAGCAACACCGACGAGGCCCCGATCGCGTACGACGTCAATGCCGACACGTCGCTTGCCGCGGCGCGGTTTTCCGCTTTTGCCGGCGCCACGACGGGCGGCACCAAATCCGCGGTGACTGCCAGCGAGATGACGGCCTATCTCTCCGACGCCGGCTTCCTCGGCACCGACGGCGTGACCTACCGTTTTGCTGACCTCTTCGACCAGGAATGGGGAAGCGAGTGGTCGAACGCAAACAGCGACACGTCGATCGAGTCGCGGATCAGCAAGACGGAGACGATCACCTCCTCCGCAAGCGCAAACGATCAAGCGTTCCGCGACATCGCGGCGGCATACACGGCGATTGCCGATTTCGATCTCGGCACCCTCAACGATGCGGCACGCGACGTCGTCACCGCCTACTCGCGGGGCAAGCTCACTTCGGCGGGGCAGGAGGTCATCGTCGCACAGGCTTCGATCGGTACGAAGCTGAACCGGATCGAAGCCGCCGGCACCGAACTCCAGCGTCAAGAAGACATCATGAAGAACACGGTGGCCAATCTCGAGGAAGAGGACATCACCGAAGTCACTCTGCGCGTCACCCAGCTCGAGACGCAACTCGAGGCCGCCTACACCGTGACCGGCCGGATCCAGAACCTCAGCCTCCTCAACTACATCTAACCGACACGAGCCCCCAAGAGACACAGCATAACGGTCCGGCGCCCACAGGGCTCGGCTGACACGAGGAACGGCGCATGTATCAATTTTCCTACGCAGAGGTCAGTCAGGAGAGCGGCTCCTCGGCGCGTGAGCGCGAGCGCCAGGCTCTCGACCACACGCTGGACATCCTGACCCGCGCGGAGCGCAACGGACCCAAGTCCCATCAGGCGGTAGAGGCGATCTACGTCACCCGCAGCCTGTGGGCGATCCTCGTGGAGGATCTCGCCAGCCCGGACAACGCGCTCCCCGAGGAGCTTCGGGCAGGCCTCATCTCCATCGGATTGTGGGTCATGCGCGAAGCCGAGGCCATCCGGCTCGGCAAGGTGCACAGCTTTCAGGGAATCATCGACGTCACGACGATGATCCGCGACGGACTGGAGTAGGAAGGACATGTCGACGCTCAAGGTA
>JACMIV010000086.1 GCA_014380965.1 Rhizobiaceae bacterium
ATGAATAGCCGAGATCGCCCTGGACAAGGCCGGTGACCCAATCGAAATACTGCAGCGGCAACGGCTTATCGAGACCGTACTGCTCGCGCAGGAAGCCGATGCGATCGTCGCTGACGGATTCTCCTTGGGCGCGGAGCTCTGCGATGTAGGTGGAGAGATAATCGCCCGGCGGCAACTGGATGACGATGAAGACGAGCACCGAGATCACGACGAGCGTGCCGAGCATCGTCAGAACGCGGTTGGCGAGATAGCCGAGCATCGAGGCTACGCCTTCCCGTTATCGCACGGCTTCCGCGGATGCCTGCTCGATGTCCGGGTCCTGGAAGAAGAACGTCTCCGGACGGTAGACGCCGAAGAAGGCGCCGGGATCCCAGTTGAAGACGGCCTTGTCCGGCACGTTCCGCAGCCGGTCGGACACGACGACGATCTGGTCGACACCCGACACGATGCCGATGCGGAAGACCTCGTCGGCGTTGATGGCGAGCATCTCCTTCCAGATGCGCGTCTTCTCCGCCTCGTCGGTCGTCGCCTGCCAGGCGGCGTTCAGCGTCAGCAGCGTCTCCGCCGCGGCAAGGTCGGGCGCTTCGCCCATCGTGTTCTTGGTCTCGTAATGCATGCCCCAGACCGGCCATTCGCCCTGTTCGGAATTTGTCGGCGCGAGTTCTTCGGGGCTCGTCATCGGCGTCGGATAAGCGTTTTCGAGCCCCGTCCAGACCGACATCTGCGTCGCGCCGGACGCGAGGCGGCGCGACAGCGTGTCGCGCTCGGTCGGCTTCGACAGGATCTGCAAGCCTATCTTGCGGCAGTCTTCGGTGATGAGGCCAAGCACGTCGACTTGCTCTGTATCTTCGCCGGCCGTCTCGACGACGAGCATTGCCGGCCGCCCGTCCGGCAGGAGGCGGATGCCGCCGGAATTCCTCTCAGTAAGGCCGAGCCCGTCGAGCAACGCATTGGCGCGATCGGGATCGTAGGTCGCAAAGCGTCTCGTCCGCTCGGCATCGTAAAGCGGCGAGCCCTCGAGGACGGTGTCGGTGACCGGCCGCGCGAGCCCATAGTAGATCGCCTGGTTGATGTCCTCGCGGTTGATTCCGAGCGACAGCGCGCGGCGGAAATCCGCTTTCCGGAAGAGATCGCGCCATACCGGATCGGCAGTGTTGAGGTTCGGGAACAGCGCGACCTTCGAGCCCTTGCCGCTCGTCCAGCGCCGAACCTCGTATTTCTGACGGTCCGCGGCGCGCTTCAGGAAGGCATAGTTTCCAAAGGAGAGGTAGTTCGCCTGAAGGTCCGCTTCGCCCGCGCCGGTCTTCGCCGGAATGAGACGTGAACTCGCGATGGTCATCGCGACATCGTCGATATAGGGAAGCTGGTGCCCGGCGGTATCGACCCGGTGGAAATAGGGGTTTCGGGCAAAGATGAATCGGTCCGACGGTGGCTCTGTCGCGAGCACCCAGGGCTGGAGCGATGGCATGTCGGGATTGGAATTTTTGTAGGACTGGTCGTACTTGAAGTGTAGCGCGACCCAGTTCCGCTGCTTCTTCTTCTCGACGAGCTTGGCGATCGCCGCCTCGCCCACATGCTTCCGGTGGAACTGCTTCAGGTAATGTGCGGGCCGGAAGATGTCTAAGGGCTGCGCGCCGGCGAGCGCGGGCAGGAAGAATGGATTGGGCTTAGACCACTCGTAGCGGATGGTGAGGTCGTCAACGAAGGTCACCTTCGGCGCCTCGCCGTCCACCATCAGCTCACGCGGCGGCCCATGCGGCGTGAGTTCCGCGTCTCCGATGAGGTCTTCCCAGTAGTAGCGAAAGTCTTCCGCTGTGAACGGCGCGCCGTCCGACCAGCGATGCCCCTTGCGCAGACGGATGGTAAAGATACGCTCGCCCTCTATGTCGATGGCTCGGGCAAGGTCCGGCTCGATATTCTGGTCGGGCGTGTAGCCGGCGAGGCGAGAATAGCCGTAGACGACCATGCGACGGACGTCCTTGGCCTGCGCCTCGATGATGCGGAGCGTTCCGCCGTAGGTCCCCGTTTCGACGCCGCGCGCCCCCATATCGAGGATCAGAGGCTCCTCGGGGACGCGTTGTTCCACGGGCGGCAGATCGCCCGCCGCAACGGCCTTCGCAAGCACCGGCGGCTCGACCATCTCGGCGGTCGCCGTGCCAAGCCCGAGGACGAGCCCCGCCATCGCCAAAGCTGCGGAAAACACCGTGCGACCGTTGCACCTGGTCCGCTTGGAGCGACCGCCATTCATCGCCTTGCCGTCGTCTGCCGCCATCGTCATGTCAGACTCGCTTCAATTCTTGCCGCTCGGCGCGATCAGGTAGTTGGAGTGGCCTTTATCGGAGAAGATGCGCTCGACCCTGTAATGGTTCCGCCGCGTCCAGTCCACGAATTCGGCCGTGTTGTCATTGGCGATCTCGATGAAGATCAGAGGTCGAGCGGTCTCGATCACTGTCTTCGCCCCCGCGAGCACTTTCATCTCCATGCGTTCCACATCGATCTTCAGAAAGTCGGGCGCCCGCGTCAAGACGTCATCCAACCTGACGACCTCGATCTCCCCTCCCGAGCCCGCTTCGAGGCGCGAGGCGCCGAGGCCTCCGCGCTCCGACCGGATCACCCGCGCGCGGCCAGGCGCATCCGAAAGCCCGAGGCAGAGGTGGCAGAGATCGACGGTGTCGAGACCGTTCTCGGCGACCGTCCGCGAGAGGATCGCGGCGATGTCCGGCAGCGGCTCGAAAGGGAGAACGGAAGCCGCGCGCATGGGCCCCGCGAAGTAGACGGTGTGGTTGCCGGTATTGGCGCCGATGTCGACGATGTGCCGCCCTTCGCCGAGCCTGTCCGCCAGCACCCGAAGCTCCGCCGCCTCGAAGAACTGCCCGCGCGTCTGCTCGCGCTCGATGCCCGCGTTCCGCCCCGTATAGGGCAGGCGATAGGTCTCGGCGCCGTGATGGACGGGGAGGAAGACCGGCGCGCGCTCCAGACGGTCCAGCACAAAGGCGCGGCCGTTGTCGGAGAGGAGTGCGGGTTCGGTGGCGACGTCGAAGAGCGGCTGGGCGAACTTGATGCAGCGGTGGTTGCCGAAGAGGCGAAAGAGGTGGTCGAGGGCGGCGGTTTCGCCAGATGACCCCGACGGCGAAGATTGGCCACCCAATACCGCCCGAATCACGGGCGTCCTCATGACGGCCGTGCGTCCCACCCACCAGTGCAGCAGCGCATGGGGCAGACGATCCGCCGCCTCGAAGGCGAGCCGTGATGGTCGCCAGATGCTTTCCGAGGCTCCCGCGACATGAACCGCGCCAAAGATCGCATCATAGGCGCCAAGCGCTGGTGCAAGGAGCGCGAACGTGTCCGCGCGTAGCGCCTCGTCTCGTTCGGGCGCGACTAGCCAGTCGCAGCCGTTTGCCTCCGCCAGCTCGCAAGCCTGCCGAAGTCCTTCCGCAAAATCTGTCGCACCGCCCGGCGACCGTTCGATGCGCACCACGTCCGAGAAGGCGCCCCGATCGGCCGGCAGCGCGGCGCTTCCCGGCGCCACGACGACGGCAAGTCTGTTTCGCCCGTTTTCGATCATGCCGGCTCGGTGACAGCGACAGCGCCGACCGCCAGCCTGTGCACGCGTGCGGGATCGACCGCGTCGTAGCCCGGTCCGCGACTGTAATTGTCGTGATAGCCCACGAGCGGCGTCTCGATCGGACCGCTGGCATAAAGGCCGAGCTTGAAATACGGCGCCTGATCCTCGTTCGGATAGCCGAGCGGACCGCGGAACGAGAAGAGCGGCTTCCCGTCGAGAAAGGCGTCGATCTCGGACGGACCATGGCGTGACCAGTGAATGCGGAAGACGAAATCCATCCAGCGGCCAAGCGCCACCTCCGCCGTCTCGTGGAAGAGATGGACGGTCTCGGGATCGGGCGAGGCGACGGGGGAGGCGGCGCCCGTGAAGCGCAGGCGGCCGTCGAGGTAACGGATCGCGAGCGGCGGCTTGCCGGAGGGATCGCCGAGCCGCGCCTGATCGTGCCACTGCGCGAGCACGACGCCCGTTTCCCGCGGCGGCGCGAAATCTTCGGCAAGGTACGTTGCAAAGCCGTACCAGGTGTCGGTTTCGAACGGCGCGTTGTACCAGTCGCGGAGCTCCGCCCGAATGCCCTGACTGACGCGGTCGCCGGGCCGGAGCTCGAAGCGGCAGGCCTTCGTGCCGACGCGCTTCACCTCACCTTGGACCCTTGCCGAATGCGGTCCCACGAGGCGGCGCACGCTCCAGCCGTCGAGCGTGCCGGTCTCGAAGTCGAGATGGACGACCGGCTCGCCTTTCGGGTCGATGGCGAGAGCGCGGGCGATCTCGGCATGTTCGCCCGGCGTCCGCCCGCCGAGTTCGCCCTTGCTCGCCGGCATAGGCGGCAGCGAAACCGGCATCGCCAAGTCCTTCTGCGCACGAACGAAGTGGCCGGGGCCGATTTTGACGAGATGCGGCTCGCCGGTCTTGTCCGCACCGAAGGGCGCCGCCCAGGCGCACGGGTCGGACTGCCGCTCGAGGCTGATCCTTGCAAAATCCAGCCGGCGGCTCGGGTCCGGCTGCGGCACGGCGGCGATCAGCGCCTTGGTGTAGGGATGGAGCGCGTTGCGGAACAGCGCTTCGCGGGGCGCGAGCTCGACGATGCGGCCGGCCGCCATGACGGCGATGCGATCGGCGAGATAGTCGACGACGGCGAGATTGTGGGAGATGAAGAGGTAGGTGAGGCCGAGCGCCGACCGAAGGTCGCGCAGAAGATTCAGGATCTGCGCTTGGATCGACACGTCGAGCGCGGAGACCGGCTCGTCGAAGATGATCAGCTCCGGCTCGAGCGCGAGCGCCCGGGCGATGCCGAGCCGCTGGCGCTGGCCGCCGGAAAAGGAATGCGGGTAGCGGTTCATGTGGCTGTCGTCGAGGCCGACGAGGCGCAGGAGTTCCGAGACCCGCGCTCGCCGGGACTTGGTGTCGCCGATGCCGTGGATCACCAGCGGCTCGGACAGGATCGACAGCACCGTCATCCTCGGATTGAGCGCCGAATACGGGTTCTGGAAGACGTATTGGACGCGGCGGCGCCAGTCCCGCAGCGGCTCGCCTTCGAGCTTGAGGACGTCGATCCTACCGCCGTCGCCCGCCATCTCGACGCTTCCCGCATCCGCCTCGATCGAGCGCACGATGATCTTCGAGAGCGTCGTCTTCCCGCAGCCGCTTTCCCCGACGAGACCGAGACACTCGCCGCGGCGGATGTCGAGATCGACGCCGGCGACCGCCAGTGAGGACGGCGCCTTCGCCTTTTTGAACCAGCTCGTCTCGCTGCGACTGGTGAAGCCCTTCTCGATTCCGCGCACCATGAGGAGCACCTCGCCCTCCGCGCCCGCGCGCGCGTCCTTTCCCCTGCCCAACGCGGTGCGCCGCGCCCCTGCAGCAGCCATGTCCACCTTGATCTCGCGGATCGGCGTCAGCCGCTCGCCCGGCAACATGTCGAAGCGCGGGACGGCGGCGAGGAGCGCCTTGAGGTACGGGTGGCGCGGCTCGGCGAAGAGATCGGCGGCGGTCCCCGCCTCCATCGCCTTGCCGTGATGGACGACCACCATCTCGTCCGCCATGTTGGCGACGACGCCGAGATCGTGGGCGATGAGGAGGATCGCGGTCCCGTTCGCCTCCTGCATCGCCTTCATGAGTTTCAGGATTTCCGCTTGAACGGTGACGTCGAGCGCCGTCGTCGGCTCGTCGGCGATGAGCAGAGCCGGCTTGCAGATCATCGCCATCGCGATCATCGCGCGCTGACAGAGGCCACCCGACAGCTCGAACGGATAGGCGTCGACCTTCGTCTCCGGGTTCGGGAAACCGACGGCGGCGAGCCCCTCGACCGCCGCCTTTCGCGCGGTCTTGTCGTCGGCGCCGCGATGGATCTTCAGCGCCTCGCCGATCTGGTCGCCGATCGTGTGGTAGGCCGAAAACGAGGTCGTCGGCTCCTGGAAGATCATCGATATCCGCGCGCCGCGAATCGCTGCGAACTCCTTGGAACGCGTGTCGAGACCGGCAAGGTCCACCGCGCTCGCTCCCTTCTCCTGGAAGAGGATGCGCCCGTCGAGGCGCCGCGCGATCGGCGGCAGGATGCCCATGATGGCCTGCGCGGTGACCGACTTGCCGGAGCCCGATTCGCCGACGATCGCGACCGTCTTGCCCGGCTCGACGCGGAACGAAAGCCCGTTCACCGCGCGCGTCGTGCCCGCCATCGTCCTGAATTCGACGGCGAGGTTCTCGACGCGCAGAAGATCGCTCATGCCGCTCCGTCTCCCGATCCCGTGTTCCCACTGTGACCTAAGAGCGTGCTCGCCGAAAGCCACCGGGCGCCGCCATGTTTCGCCGTAAAATCCAAAAGCTGTGCAAGAAAGGCGAGGGTCTCGGCGTCGTGCACGAGATGGTGGGTGAGAAGGCCCGTCGGCTCCTCTGCGTCGACCGCGCCGGAGAGCACTGCGTCGAGACGCAGGATCAGCGCGCGAAGACAGGCCGGGCCGCCGACGAAGCCGCGCGTGCTCCGCCAGTCGACCGGGTCGACATGCGTGTTGACGACGAGAAGTCCAGCAGCACCATGCGAGGACGCCCGGGCCCCGAAGGTCGACAGCGCCCTCGTCCCGATCGACGGGAGGTGGCGGACCAGCGCGGGCGCGATCCGGTTCCAGGGCGGCACCAGCATCGGGGCGACGTTCGGGAAGATCGACAGCCTTTCCCGCCCGCTTTCGAGTTCCGCAAGCATTGCTTCGATCGGGCGATCCGACCCGAGCTCGCATTTCTTGCTCCCCGGCGCACTGTGATCGTCATGGGCGAAGCCGTGCTGGAGGACGGTCACACCGGCTTCGCCGGCCAGCCTTTCTGCAAGGGCCGGCTGGGCCTTCGCCGGAATGACGGCCAGCGCCAGGGGGACCGCGTGGTCGGCGGCTATCGCGATCAGCCGGTCGAGTCGAGCGGTCGGCGCGACCGCATCGTCGTCGCGCAGCCAGAAGGCGGCGCCACCGGCCGCCTCCGCACGATCGAGACGCTCGCCAAGCGCGCCCCAGAGACGATCCTCTTCGCTCATGTCGACGATCGTTTCACCGCACTCGCGTGCTCGGCGACGATGGCGGCCGTGTTCGCGGCTCCCTCCAGCGCGAAGTCCACGGGTCTCATCGCGCGGCGCCGCGGCGCGTCCGCGATCGCAGCGTCGATTGCGGCTGCGAAAGGTTCGACGCCCATCTGGTCCATAGGGAGGATGTGTAGATAGAGGCGCTCGGCGAGGCGTCGGGCCCGGTCCTCCTGCTCGGTCTCGTCACCCTCCGAAAAGGGCACGACGATCGCGGGAACGCCGCTTCTCAGGATATCGATCGTGGTGTTGTAGCCGCCCTGCGAGATCGAAAGTTCGGCCCTGCCGAGCACGGCGGGGAAGTCGCTGCGGAAGCGCTCGACGATGATATGCCCTCCGCCGGTGCGGGCCGCATCGGACGCAGCGGCGACGATCCGATCGAACTCCGGCGCCGGAAGACGCG
>JACMIV010000087.1 GCA_014380965.1 Rhizobiaceae bacterium
CACCTCGATGTTCCGATCGTCACGCGCGACCGCAAGATCATCGCTTACGGCGAAGCGGGATATGTCGAGGTCGTCGAATGCTGATCGCCTGACGACGGCGCCCCGCGCTACCCCTCCGCGACCAGCACGATCGTCGCCAATGGCGGCAGCGTCAGCGAGAGCGAGTGCGACCTCCCGTTGACGGACCACTCGTCCGCCGTCTTGCCCCCGAGATTTCCGACGTTCGAGCCGCCGTAGATGTCCGCGTCCGTGTTCATCCGCTCGGTCCAGACGCCCCCGTGCGGCACGCCCACCCGATACTCATGGCGCGGGATCGGCGTGAAATTGGCGACGACGACGACAGACCTCCCCTCGGCGTCCTTGCGCAGGAACGAGATGACGCTCTCTTCGGCATTCTGCGTGTCGATCCATTCGAACCCGCCGGGATCGCAGTCGAGCTGATGAAGCGCCGGAATCTCGCGATAGAGCGTGTTGAGGTCGCGCAGGAGGCGCTGCACGCCCTTGTGCGCAGGATCGTCGAGAAGATGCCAGTCGAGCGAGAAGTCGTGCGCCCATTCCTTTTCCTGGCCGAACTCGCCGCCCATGAAGATCAGCTTCTTGCCCGGATGCGTCCACATCCAGCCGAAATAGGCGCGCAGATTGGCGAAGCGCTGCCAACGGTCGCCCGGCATCTTGCCGAGCAGCGATCCCTTTCCGTAGACGACCTCGTCGTGGGAGAGGGGCAGCACGAAGTTCTCCGAATAGGCGTAGACCATACCGAACGTCATGTGGTGGTGGTGATAGCGCCGGTTGATCGGGTCTTCCTGCATGTAGTGCAGCGTGTCGTGCATCCACCCCATGTTCCACTTGAAATGGAAGCCGAGGCCGCCGGCATAGGTCGGGCGCGACACATCCGGGAAAGCGGTCGATTCCTCGGCATGGGTCGTGGCGTTGGGATAAGCGCCGCCGACCTTCTCGTTGGTCTCCCTGAGGAAGGCGATGGCTTCGAGATTCTCCCGCCCGCCATGGATGTTCGGCTCCCACTCGCCGGCATTGCGGGAATAGTCGAGATAGAGCATCGAGGCGACGGCATCGACGCGAAGGCCGTCGATGTGAAAGCGATCGAGCCAGTAGGTGGCGTTGGCGACGAGGAAGTTTTTGATCTCCGTCCGCCCGTAGTCGTAGATCAGCGTGTCCCAATCCTTGTGGAAGCCGCGCCGCGGGTCCGGATGCTCGTAGAGCGCCGTTCCATCGAAGCGGCCGAGCCCATGGATGTCGGTCGGGAAGTGGCCGGGCACCCAGTCGAGAAGGACGCCGATGTCTGCGGCATGCAGCGCGTCGACGAGCCGCGCGAAGGCTTCCGGCGAGCCGTAGCGCGAGGTCGGTGCATAGAGCCCGATCGGCTGGTAGCCCCAGGATCCGTAGAACGGATGCTCGGAAACGGGGAGGAACTCGACATGGGTGAAACCCATCTCCTTCACGTAGGGAACGAGCAGGCCTGCGATCTGATCGTAGTCGAGGATCGCGTTGCCGTCGCCGCGGCGCCAGGAGCCGAGATGGACCTCGTAGATCGTCACCGGCTTTCCCGCATCCTGCCAGTCCGGCGACTTCGAACGGAAGGCGGCGTCCTGCCAGTCGTGCTCGACGAGCCCTTCCACGATCGAGGCGGTCGAGGGCGCTTCCTCCTGCAGGAAGCCGACCGGGTCCTGCTTCAGCGGCAGCACCTCGCCGAGCGGACCGATGATCTCGTATTTGTAGACTTCGCCGCGCGCGACTCCGGGGATGAAGAGTTCCCAGCATCCGCATTCGTGGCGCTTGCGCATGACGTTGCGCCGGCCGTCCCACGAGTTGAAGTTGCCGACGACGGAGACGCGGCGCGCGTCGGGCGCAAGGACGACGAAGCTCGTACCCCCGATGCCGTCCATCGTGGTCGGATGGGCGCCGAATTTCTCGTAGAGCTTCTGGTGGGTGCCTTCGGCGAGGAGGTAGACGTCGACGTCGCCGAGGATCGGGCCGAAGCGGTAGGCGTCCTCCTCGATCCAGGCGTCTGCGCCATGGGTGAAACGGAACCGGTAGACCTCGCCCGCCGACAGGCCCGGCACGAAGCCGGAATGGAAGCCCTCGGCCAGCACCGGCTCCAGCACGCCGCGCACCTCGCCGGAAGCATCGACGACCTCTGCCGTCTCCGCGCCCGGCCGGAAGGCGCGCACCACCGCCCCGCCGTCCTGGTATCTCGGCCCGAGGATTGCGAAGGGGTCGCCATGGGTTCCCTTCGCGATCTCGTGCGCCTCGTGCTCGTTCGGGCGGTGCTGGACGGCGGACGCCGTCTGCGATGTCTCGGTGATGCCTGTCGTGGTCATGTTCATCAAAGAACCTGTCGCTTCTCGAGGAGAGAGAGGATTCCGCGAAGCGGAATCGACAGCCACGCCGGACGTGAGGCCGCCTCGTATTTCAACTCATAGAACGCCTTCTGGAGCAGGAAGAGATCGAGCAGCTTGGCCTCGCCCTCGCTCTCGATGTCTATCCCCGCAACCTCGCTCCATCCCGCGATGAAGGCGCTCGAAACGTCGTCCCGCCACGCCGTGGCGATGTCCATCAGGCGATCGAGCGCGCCGTCGGTAGCCGGCCCCGCACGATCGAGGGCGGCGAAGGCGGCGTAGTCGAAGGACCGCAGCATACCCGCGACATCCCGGAGCGGCGAGGATTTGGCGCGGCGCTCTTCCAGCGACGCTCCTGGCTCGCCCTCGAAGTCGAGGATGACGACGTCGTTCTTGGCGACGAGAAGCTGGCCGAGGTGATAGTCGCCATGAATCCGGGTCCTATGGCTGCTCACCACAAGGCCCTCGAACCCGTCGAAAAACGCCATGATCCCGGCTTCGGCCGCCAGAAGAAGCCCGATGTCTCTCGACAGGCCCTCCGAGGCCGCGTCGCGCAGGCGTGCGAGGACGGATAGCGCCTCGGCGGCGCTCGCCTTGGCGCCCGCGACGAAACCCGCCAAGGCCGCAGCATCGATCGGCTCGGGGTCGAAGGCAGGATCGCCGGTGACGGTGGCGAGCGCGCGATGCATCTCGCCGGTCCGCCGGCCGACCATCTCGCCGGCATCGATGCGGGTCAGGACCACCCCCGAGCCCGGATCGCTTTCGACGGTTTCGACGGACTCGGAGTCCGGCGTCGCATAGGCCTGATCGCGAAAGTGGCGCGATAGGCCGCCCGTCACGACGGTCCAGGCATCGCCCTGGTTCTCGACGCGGGCGAACATTGCCGCGACGGCGCTCCGCGAGCCGTCCGGGCGCACGAGTTCGACCGAGCCGACGAGCGACGGCGTGCCGGTGAAGTCGGTCCTTTCGGTGAGGAAGCGGGTGACTTCGAGTTCCGGCTGCACGCCATCGCGCAGCAGGCGGTAGAACTTCAACACGGCTTCGTCGCCGATCATGATCGTCGTGTTCGACTGCTCGCCCGAGATCGGAGCGATCTTTTCCAGCGGAACGCCCGCGGCGTTGGCGAGGATGTCCGTCTTGCTCGATGAGGTCGTGACTTCCAGCTGGCAGCCGGACAGATCGCCCGACAGGTCGATCGGCCCGCCTGTCTCCAACATGTCGATGAAGAGCTTCACGAGGCCCGGATCGCGGGTGCCGTCGATGATCGCACCGAGACGAGGCCCCTGACGCAGCTTCATCAGCGTGTAGGGAAGGTTTACTGCGTTGGCGCCGATATGCGGCTCGCCCCAGCGCGCGCTGAGCGGCAGGAAATAGCGCTGGACCGTGTCCCCGACGCCGACAACGATCTCGGTCAGGAGATGGCGCGGCTCGCTGGAGGAAAGCGCCCCGAGGACGACGAATTCGGCTCGTCCGGCGCCATGGCTCTTGCCCGCGAACCAGCGCTGGCGACCGACGAATTCGGGCAGCACCGTCTCGATCTCGCGGCGGTTCTGGGCATTCAACGTCGCCTTGAGGTCGCCGAGGACGACGACGGTCGCAAATTCCGGCAGAGGCTGCGGCTCCATGTGGATCGGCGCCGTGCCGAGAGGCGCATGAGTCAGATCGAACCAGAAGAAGCCGTAGGCCGGCAGCGTCAGCATGTAGGGAGCGTGCCGGACAAGCGGGAACTGCGACTGGCCGAGCATCTCCACCGGGGCGACGCCCGCGAAGGCGGCAAGGTCCAGTTCGACGGCCTGTGCCGAACTGGACAGGTTGGCGACGCAGAGGATCGTCTCACCCGCATACTCGCGGGTATACGCGATGATCTTGCGGTTGGTGGGATAGAGGAAGTTGATCGTCCCGCGTCCGAAGGCTTCCTTGGTCCGGCGCACCTGGATAAGGCGCCGCGTCCAGTTGAGCTGGCTCGCCGGGTTGTTCGACTGCGCCTCGACGTTGATCGCCTGGTAGCCGTAGATCGGGTCCTGGATCGGCGGAAGGTAGAGCCGCTGCGGATCGGCCCGTGAGAAGCCGCCGTTGCGGTCGGCGGACCATTGCATCGGTGTCCGCACGCCGTCGCGATCGCCGAGATAGATGTTGTCGCCCATGCCGATCTCGTCGCCGTAATAGACGGTCGGAGTGCCGGGCATCGACATCAACAGCGCGTTCAGAAGTTCGATCTTGCGCCGGTCGTTGCCCATCAGGGGGGCAAGGCGGCGCCGAATGCCGAGATTGATGCGCGCGCGGGTGTCGCTGGCATAAGTCGACCAGAGATAGTCGCGTTCCTCCGCGGTCACCATTTCGAGCGTCAGCTCGTCGTGATTGCGCAGGAAGATCGCCCACTGGCAATTGTTTGGTATGCGAGGTGTCTGCTCGAGGATGTCAACGATCGGAAAACGGTCTTCGGTGTGCATTGCCATGAACAGCCGAGGCATCAGCGGGAAGTG
>JACMIV010000088.1 GCA_014380965.1 Rhizobiaceae bacterium
CCGCGAAGAAGGCGGCAAGCGCGACGCCCGCGCCGAAGCCGACGATGCCGCCGGCCGCGACGACGACCTTGCGGGAGACGCCGGCGGGTTCGAGAGGCGGCGTCGCCTCGGAGATGATGCGCACGTTCGCCGTGTTGAGGCTCTCCTGCTCGCTCGTCTCGCGGGCCCGGAGCAGGAAGGCCTCGTAGACGGCGCGGGAGGCTTCGACCTCGCGCTCGAGTTCGCGAAGCTTCACGAAGGAGCCGGAGGTCTCGATCTGCTTGCCCTTGAGGTCTTCGATCTGGATCGAGAGATCGCGTTCGGTTCCTTCGGCCCGCGCAAGCTCCGTCTGCGCGGAGGAAACGATGCGCGACAGCTCGCTCGCGATGGCTTGCCGGGCTGCCGAGAGCGCGCCTTCGCTGGCGATCCGCTGCGGATGGCGGGGCCCGAGTCGCGCTGCGAGGACGGCCGCCTGCTGTTCGAGGTCGGAATAGCTCTGGCGAAGGCGCACGAGCGCCGTCGAGCTCAACTCCTCCGGCAGGGTTCCGCGCACCACGTCCTCGACGCTCGCGACCCGCATGGAGTCCGCCTTGACGCGCAGCGAGGGGATGTTGCCGCGCACGCGCGCGAGCTCGTCGTTGATGCGCGTGATGTACTGGTCGTCGACGAGCCTCCCGCCGACGCCGACGAGCGCGTTCGAGCTCTTGTAGTCCTCGACCGCCCCTTCGGCCGCGACCACGCTCTGCCGAAGTTCCGAAAGGCGCGAGGAGAGGGCGGTGGTCGCCCGACGCGCCGTGTCGGACTGGACCCGGCCCTGTTCGTCGATGAAGACCGAAGCGGTGAGGTTCGCGAGTCGAGCGGCCTTGTCCGGGTCCTGGCTGTCGACGGAGAGGTTGATGACGAAGCTTTTCGTCTCGCGTCCGACGGTCAGAGCGTGTCGCAGGCGCGATTGCACGAAATACTCGCGTACGCGCGGATCGTCGACGGGTGCAGGGAGACGTGCGAGGACCGAAGCGGGCAGAAGGCTTAAGAGCCCGGTGCGACGCTTGCCGTTGAACTCCGGGTCTTGGTCGAGTCCCGCCCCCGCGATAACGCGCGACAGGATGTTGCTCGACAGGATGACGGACGTCTGGCTCTCGATGAGCGCAAGCGTCGCCTCGGACGGCAGACCGTTCGGAGTCACCTCGTTGGCGACGACCTTGATGTCGCGGGGATCGACGAGGATCTGCGTCGTCGCGACATACATCTTCGGCGTCACGAGGGCGATCGCGACGGCGACGAGCACGCCGAGGACTGTGGTCGCCAGGATAAGAAGCCGGGCCTTCCAGACGGCCTTGGCGATCGTCAGCGGGTCGAAGACGGAGGTCGGAGGGTTCGAGCTGCGCCTATCCTCGATGATGCCGACGGGCGTCATCGTCCCGGGGCGGGCGGAGCCGTCTCGCGGACCCGGCAAAGGCCTCGTCGCTGTTTCCTCGGACGTGAACATGGCGCCAATCGTCGGTGACTCGTAAAGCGAGAATGATCGGATATGGCAAACAAAGTCTTAAGATTTCGTGGCGCGGCGGACGCGGCTGCGCCTCGGGCCGTACGCCGCTCGACGTGCCTCAGACGCCCTGCGACAGCCGTGCTTCGATTAGGTCGAACCAGGGCTTCGGCCGATAGTCGGCATCGAGCGGTAGCGGACGGCTCGGCGTTCCGTCGCGCCTCGGCATGACGTCGGGGATCCAGGAATAGCGGTCGGTGATCCCCCAGGCGATGACCGCGTCCGGCGGCCCCGCGGCGAAGATGCCGTCGAGGAGGTCGCCGACGACGACGAGCGCCGCCGCATCCTGTTCCTCCGGCCCCCCGCGAATGTTCCAGTCGATGACGTCGAGCTCGGTGACGATGAGGGAGAGGCCGAGCGCCTTCAGGTCCGCGCCGAACCTGGCGACGGCCTCGACGTCGATCTTGAGATCCGCGTAGAGATGGGCCTGGATGCCGACCCCGTCGATCCGGATCCCGGCATCCTGCAACTGCCGGACCAGCGACAGGGCGATGGCGCGGCGCGCGTCGTAGCGGTCGCCGGAAAACTCCAGGTCGTAGTCGTTGAGGATCAGCCGGGCGGAAGGGTCGGCGCGCTGGGCTGCTTCGAAGGCGACGGGGATGTGGCGCGCTCCCATCGTCCTCAGCCAGTAGGTGTCGCGCAGCGGCTCGTCCCGGGTAGGGACATGCGCGATGACCTCGTTGACGACGTCCCAACTCTCGAGCCGGCCGCGATAGCGGTCCATGACGGTCTCGATGTGCCGCACGAGTTCGCGCTCGGCCTCCATCGCGCTGCCGATCGACTGAAGCCAGTCCGGCAGGGCGTTCCACCAGACATGCGTATGGCCGCGCGAGCGCTTTCCGTTCGACAGAGCGAGATCGACCAGCCGGTCGGCTGGCGCGAAGTTGAAGTCCTCCCGTGTCGGGCGAAGGCTCGAGAACTTCAGCTCGTTCATGGGCAGGATGATGTCGCAGTGCTGGAGGAAGGCCCTGGAATAAGCGGGGTCGCTGTCGAGATACTCGATCTGGATCGCGCCGCCGAAGGGCACGCGCCGGGCCTTGGCGCCTGCTGGCCGCGACATCGCCGGGAGGGCAGAGGCCGCCGCCGCCGCCAGAAAAGAACGGCGCGTTAAGCGCGAACGCGATAGGCTGCGACCCGCCGCGGCGTCCTGCACGAGGTGTTCCGGAAGGAGCGCATTTTCGCAACGGTCCGACATGGCCATGGTCCCGCTTGCTCGAAGGTCGACGATGCAGAGGCTCGCAATCCTGATCCCGAAGCTAAAGGCTAATCTCGGCCTTGTCACGGATTACGCCCATCTGATGGACGGCTCGCTCGGGCGCCTCCTCCTGTCGCTCGCCTATTTCGTCTCGGTCGCGAACGGGCTGACGGTGGCCGATTTCGGTCTCTTCGCCACGGCTTCGGCGACCGGCATCGTCGTCTCGCGCATCGCCGCCTTCGGCTTCGTCTCGCCGCTCTACCGCGTCGCCACCGTGCGCAAACGCCTCGTCGGAGCCTATACGGCAGGGTTTATCGCGGCCTTCGCACTGTCGCTGCCGCTGGTCGCGCTGGCGGCCGCGGGGTTCTACGTCTGCTTCTTCGCGGGCGAGATGAGCGTTGCTGCCTTTGCGGCCATCGTCGCCGCCGAGGTCCTGTTCTGGCGGCTCCTCGAAGTCGTATGCATCGTCAACAACGGTCTCGGGCGCTTCGGCCGCGCGGCGATCCTCGTCGTCATCGGCTCCGGCATCCGCGCGGTGGCGGCCGTTGCCTTTGCAGCGCTTTCGGACGGATCGCTGATCGCCTGGGCGGTCTCCTACATGGCCGCCAACGCGCTCGCGATGGTTGTCGCCGTCCTGTTCTTCTATCCGAATGTGCGCCTTCGCTGGACGCCGCGCCTTTATCTGTCACGCTGGCGCGACAGCGTCTCGGTCGCCGGCGCCGAGATCATCTTCTATCTCCAGTCCGAACTCGACAAGCTGCTCGTCCTGTCGATCGGCGGACCGCATGTTGCCGGCATCTACGCGATCCTGATGCGGCTCGTGGACCTCACGGCGCTCCCCGTGCGTTCGTTCAACACGATGGTCGTGCAGAAGCTCATGAGGACGCCCGAATGGCTGGCCTCCTGGCGGGTGCGCTGGTCGCTGGAGGCGGGCATTGCGGGGGTCTCGGTCGCAGGTCTCGCCGTCCTCGGCGGCTTCCTTCATGCCTTCCCGAATGCGCTCGGCGGCAACGTCGCCAATGCCGCCCCGCTCGTCCTCGTCGCGCTCCTGGTTCCGGCCTTCCGCAACCTCATCGAATACGAGAGCGAACTGCTCTATGCCCGCGGCAAGACCACCGTCCGGGCGCTCGTCCTCGCACTCGTCGGTCTCGTCAAGGCGGGCCTCCTCGTGCTGCTCCTCGTCGGAGCAGGGGAGGCCGAGACGGCGTGGATCGTCGGGCTGAACGGTCTATTCCTGGTGCTCTGGCTGGTCTCGGCGGTGGCGACCTACACCGCCTTCGACTGGCAGCACCGGCTCCGCCCGCCGAGGAGTGAACTCAGGCCAGCCTAGCGGCACGGCGGATGAGGAAGGGGTCTGTGCCGGTGAAGGACTGGATGCCGACGGCGACCTGCTCGGGGCCGACCCCGGCTGTGAAGTCGGCGAGTTCCGCGCCGGTCAGCGCATCGCCGTTCCAATAGGTCCGGCAGAGACGGCGCTCGGAGCGACGATGGCGCCCGGTCTCGCCCTCGACCTCGTCGACGAAGCGGCCGTAGAGGGTGCATTCCGAAAGGCTGCGCGTTGCGGAGAGGCAAGCGGTCCAGGATCTGCCGCCAACCTCCTCGATGCGACCGATCATGTCACGTACGGTGTCGGTGCGCCAGGCGATGACGGTCGCGATGTAGCCGGCATCGGTCTCGAGCGGCGCCTCGATGCCGAGCAGCTCGCCCGCCTTCCGCGACCACGCGCGGTGTTCGGCCAGCGCCGCTCCATCCATCGACGCGAGAGCGTGCGGGATGCGGTAGAATTCCGTTGCCGCACCGGCTTGGAGGTCGCCGGCGTCGAACGGTTTGACGAAGACGACGTCGGAATCGCAGGAGATCATGGTCTCCTCCTCCATCCGGGCGGCCATCGCGATCCGGCGGATCTGCTGGACGTGCCAGCCGCGCAGAGGCGGCCCCTTCGGCGACAGCCAGACCCGGCGCCTGCCGAATGTCAGCGGGTCCGGGAACGGCCGGAGCCAGAAGGGCAGCAGATCGCGCTCGGAGACGATCTCCCGCCGGGGGCCTGCAAGCTGGCGGAACAGGGCGACGTCGGCCTGCTCGACGAGAATGAGATGGCGCGTGATGCCGTCCACGCGAGCGTCGATGCTTTCGCAGAGGAGCCGGCAGCGCTCGAAATCGCCACGATAGCTCGACGTGACGATCGCTGTCCGCCGGGCCGGGCGCGGATGAGGTTTCGCAGCCACCAGGGTCAGTGTCGTCTCCGGGAAGCGGAAGGTTGCAAGGGCGCGCATCATGCCCCGAGGCGCCTTAGACCGCGAAGGCCCCAGTCGCGCAGGACCCGCAGCATGAAGCGCGGATTGCCGAGAAGGTAGCGCTTCCAAAGCCGTCTCGGCTCGACGAGAAGCCGGTACATCCATTCCAGCCGGACGTTGCGCACCGACTTCGGCGCGCGGGGCACCTCGCCGGCCATGAAATCCAGGAGCGCGCCGACGGCGAAGACGAGCGTCGCCTCCTCACCCGTGATGTGACGGGAGACGAACAGTTCCTGGCGGGGAACGCCGAGGGCGACCAGCACGACATCCGCCTTCGCCTGCCGCAGGCGCTCCATCACGTCTAACGTCTCCGCGCCGGACGAGAAATAACCGTGCGCGATCGGCAGGAAGCTGTGCCGGGGCGTCGCCATTGCAAATCCGATCGCCGCCCTCTGCGCGATGCCGGGTGCGGCGCCGATCAAGGCAACGCGCAAGGGACGCTCGGCGGTGGACAGGAAGTGCGGAAGGAAGTCGGTACCGTTCAGATTTTCCGGAAAGCCCGTGCCGTAGAGCAGCTGCGAAGCGAGATCGATGCCGATGCCGTCGGGAAGGATCATGAAGTCGGCGAGCGCTGCCCGATAGTCCGGCCGGTCATAGGCGAGATTGACGCAATGGGCGTTGAGGAACGCAACCCGCGTGAAGATGCCACCGTCGAGCCGCGAGGACAGGACACGGGTCGCTTCCTCGGCGGAAGTGACCGCGACTTGGATGCCGCCGATGTCGCGCACCGCCTCGAAGTCGGCGGGCGGGGGCGCCGAAGGCGCCGTCTTGAGGATGGCGGAGTTTCTCATCCGCGTGCCGCCTTCGGCGAAAGATGGAGGATCGGCTGGTCGAGCCCGGCGAGGTCGCTGTCCCGGCGGTGGTGCCACTCGACGCTCTGTTCGAGCACTGCCAAGCCCTTGCGCACGGCCGCAGCCATCGCGTGGCGCTGCGAGACCATGAAGCCGAGCCCGCTGCCGCGGCGCACCTCGCCATGCCGTTCGCCCGCGACTGTCTCGATCAGCGCCCTCGCGAAGGACGGGGCGTCGTCGGCGACGCGCACCGTTTCCGGAAGGGCATCGACGCCGCGAAGCGCGGGAGTGGTCGCGACCGCTGGCATTCCCTCCTCCAGGGTCTCGATCGTCTTCAGCTGGACGCCGGTGCCGCCGCGGGTGGCCAGCGCGATGACGCGCGAGGCCCGCACGAAGGCCTGGGCGTCGTCGACCCGGCCGACGAAGCTGACATTGGCAGGCGCCCTCGGTGGGGCGCCGTCGAAGCGGCCGGCGATGGCAATCCGCATCTCCTTCGGCAGAAGCGGTACGACGGCCTCCACGAACCAGTCGAGCCCGACGCGGTTGGGCGCCCAGCTCCAGGTTCCGATGAGTCCGACGTCATGCGTGCGCCGACCGTCGTCGGGCAAGGTCTTGCGCCCGATCGAGAGCGCCAGCGGATGGCACCGCGCGTCCTCCTCGAGGCCGAGCAGTGGCCCGTCGTCGCGGCTGAGCGTGTGGATCACAGCAGCGGCGGCGCAGACCCGCGCCTCGGCGCGCTTGAGGAGCCGCGCCTCGCGGCGGTAGAGAAGCCTGGTGCCGAGCGAGCGGGCGTGGCTCGCGTTTTCGGCTGCCGAGCGGTGTTCGACATTGTGCGCGACGAAAACCGACGGCTTGTCGCTCGCAAGAAACGGATACGCCGCCGGCATCTGGATCGAGTTGAGGATGTAGCCGTCGACGGGACCTGCTTCCAACAGCCGGCGGCGCAACGCGGACTCGCTGAGGACGGCAAGCTTGGCTGCGGAGACCGGGAGGCCGGACGCGGCGGCACGGGCGATCCACGCAAGCTTTCGAGACGTGCCGACCGCGGCGTTCTCGATCGCGATCTCGCCCAGCGCGATCTCGCCCTCCTGCGGGGCGCGGGAGCCCGGACGCCGAAACCCGGCGAAGCTCAACCGCGCGCCCTGCCGCCGATATTCCGAGATGATCGCTTCGTTGGCGATTTCGAAGCCGGAACTTGGCGAACCGTCCGGAAGCAGGGAACTGATGAAGAGAAGATGCATAGGCCTCGACCAGTCTGGGAATGCCGTCGTCCCATGCACTATGTGCTCAAAGCGCTTTCCGTTCGCGTAACAGGATCGCTACAATCTGAACGAGTTGATCTTCTTGCCTTGCAAGCCGTTTCTTCAGCACATCTTCATTGTTTTGGCGTTTAATCGCGGCTCTTTGACAGGTCGCCGGAAGTAGAGATGATCGCGGAACGGAAATGACGCACTTCGTGGACGTTCCCGATCGCCCCCCATCGGAGGAACGCGGCATCTCTTCCGCCGGGCGCATCGAAATTGCCGTGCGTTCGGCCTCGTGCGATCGGTTCCCCGCACGGAGCGCGCCTGCCGTCGTCGTTACGCTGCCGACCTTCCGGCGCCCCGATCATCTCACGAAAACGCTGGATTCGCTCCTCGCGCAGGCGACCACGCGCCGCTTTGCCGTCGTCGTGATGGAGAACGATGCCGAGGGCCGCGCCGGGCTCGAGGCCGCGCAGCCCTATTTCGAGAACGGACGGCTGGAGGGCCTTGTCCTCGTCGCGCACGAGCGCGGCAATTGCTCGGCCTACAATGCCGGCTGGCAGACCGCGCTCCGCCACTATCCGGTGATGGACTATCTCCTCGTCATCGACGACGACGAGTGCGCCTGCCCAGACTGGATCGAGCGCCTCGTGAGGACCGCGACCGCGACCGGGGCGGACTTCGTCGGTGGGCCGCAGCGCCCGGTGTTCGAGGGTGGCCACGGCGATACCGTTGCCCGCCATCCTGTCTTCACCCCGCATTACGAGACGACGGGTCGGGTCCCGATCCTCTATTCCTCCGGCAACGTCCTCATTCGGCGACGCGTGCTGGAGACGATGGGCGCGCCCTTCCTAGACACCGCCTTCAACTTCATCGGCGGCGGCGACAGCGACTTCTATGCCCGCTCGAAGCGGCGCGGCCTCACCTTCGCCTGGTGCGCGGAGGCGCCGGTCTTCGAGACGATGCCGGCGCGGCGCAGCGAATGGTCCTGGGTGAACGCGCGCAGTCTTCGCAACGGCGCCATCTCCGCCATCATCGAACGGCGGGCCGACCCGCACATGACGGGTCGGCTGCGCCGCATCGCCAAGAGCGCGGCGCTTCTGGCCGTGTCCCCGGTGCGCGGGGCACGGCTCGGCTGGCGCAAGCGATCGGCCCTCGTCGGCCTCTATCCCCTGCAGGTCGCCATCGGGCGCTTCATGGCCGAGTTCGGACTGGTGAATGAGCAGTATCGCCGCCCCGAACAGAACTGATCGTTCGGCCGAGCGTCGGACGGTCGATGCGGTGCGCACGGCGCTCGCAGCGACGATCCTGACGGCGCTGCTCGTCTCCTTCACGCCCTTCGTCGCGGTCAGCGAGGCGTCCGGCGCATCCGGCAACATCGTCAACCAGCTCGGCTACAGCGCGCTCGGGATAGCGGCGCTGGCGAGCCATTTCCTGTTCACCGACCGCCGCGTCGCCCTCGCCCTCCTGCGGCCGACTTGGCTCGTGATGCTCGGCTTCCTGATCCTCTCGGTCGCGCAATCGAACTGGCCGGACCTTGCCCTTCGCGCCGTCCTCTTCTCGCTCTTCGCGATGATCGCCGCGACCGGCGTCGTCAGCCTGCCGCCGGATGCGCGCACCTTCCGCAAGGTTCTGGCCGTCGCCGCACTCGCTGTGCTCGGCCTGTCCTACTTCGGCATCGTCGCGATGCCGGCGGCGGCGATCCACGATGCCTCCGGCGCCGAGTCCCAGCACTCCGGCCTCTGGCGCGGCATCTACAGCCACAAGAACGTCGCTGCCCCGGTCATGGCGGCGCTCTTCTTCGCCGGCCTCTATCTAGTGCGCAGCGGCGAGCGGGGCATCGGCTGGCTGATCACGGTCCTTGCCGGCCTCTTCGTCTACATGACGGGCTCCAAGACGACGGCAGGCCTCGTGCCGTTCGTCGCCTTTCTGATTATCGCCGCGCGCGTCTTCGGCGGGCGCGTGCTGCCCGTCCTGATCCTCGGCGTCGCCCTCGTCGCCATGGCGCTGCTCACCGTCGGCGCGGCGCTTTCGCCGACGCTCGACGGCGTGCTCCAGCAGGTACTGCCCGGCACGACCTTCACGGGCCGCATGGACCTCTGGCGCTTCGCGCTCGACACCATGGCGCCGCGGCAATGGTCGGGCTTCGGCTTCGAATCCTTCTGGCTGACCGACAACGTCTTCCGGGCCGAGATGCCCTTCGAGCTCTCCTGGGACCCGCGCGGCATCGTCAACGCCCATTCGGGCTATCTCGACATCGCCATCTCCATGGGGTGGCCGGCGCTCTTCGTCGCAAGCCTCGTGCTCGTGGTGCTGCCGTTCAAGGATTATGTTGCCTGCCGCCCGTCGCAGGAGAACGAACGCCTCGCCGACTTCTTCCTCATGGTCCTCGCCTTCGCCCTGATGAGCTCTTTCCTCGAAAGCTATTTCTTCAAACGCGCCGATCCGGTCTGGATGCTGACCTGGATTGCGGTCGTCGGCCTCCGGCTCGTCTCGAAGTTCCGCATGACCGCATAGCTCTTTCCGCGCGCATACGGCAAAGCCATCTCTGCTTGGAACGCAGGCGTTTCGGCCTATTTGAAAGGATCCGGTCACCCAACGCGATGGAACAGCCACAGATGGACAGCCTGCGCCTCGACGCCGTCGACGCGGACGATCTCGCGATCCTCTCCGCCCATTGCCAGGACGCGGTCCTGCGCGTCGCCGACATGAGCTTCGATGCCGGACGCCAGCGCTTCATGATGGTGATGAACCGCTTCGTCTGGGAGAAGGCCGAGGCGCGCTCGCGCTTCAGCCTCTTCCGCAGGCGCGACTACGAGCGTCGCCGCGCCGCGCTTCAGTTTACGCGCGTTCGCAAGGTCCAGCACGTGGGGCTCGATCCGCGCATCGGCGATCAGGTCCTATCGCTCCTTGCCCTGCGTTTCGAGGAGCACGACGCTCCCTCCGGCCTCATCGAGCTTGTCTTTGCCGGCGGGTCCGCGATAAGGCTCGACGCCGAATGCGTCGAGGCGCGGCTGTCCGACCTCGATGCCGCCTGGACGACGACGGGCCGCCCCGATCACGATCGGGAAGAGGCCTGACGCCGCTCGGATCAAGCGCGCCTAGGGGGCGGTCGCGAAAGTCCGGCACCGGGGGATGAAGCCTCCCGGAACCGGGAAGGGGAATGAACTTTGCCTGTCAGACTGACCACAGCCGATGCCGATTTCGAGGAGCGTTTTGCCGTCCTTCTGGACATGAAGCGCGAGGTGTCCGCCGATGTCGACGCCGTCGTGCGTGACATCGTCGACCGTGTGCGCCGCGAGGGGGACGCTGCGCTCATCGCCCTGACGGCGAAGTTCGACGGGCTTGAGCTTTCGTCCGAAACGCTTCGCGTCGGGGCCGACGAGATCGAGGCGGCCTATGCCGGGACGGCGCCGGCGACGCTCGCAGCGCTAGACCTCGCCCACGCCCGCATCTCCAGCCATCACGCCCGCCAGATGCCGCGGGACGAGCGCTACACGGACGCGCTCGGAGTCGAACTCGGCAGCCGCTGGACGGCGGTGGAATCGGTCGGGCTCTACGTTCCGGGCGGCGCGGCGAGCTATCCGTCCTCGGTTCTGATGAATGCCGTTCCGGCCAAGGTCGCCGGCGTTTCGCGCATTGCGATGGTGGTGCCGGCACAGAAGGGGGCGTTGAACCCGCTGGTATTGGCCGCCGCCCGCATCGCCGGCGTCGACGAGATCTACCGCGTCGGCGGGGCGCAGGCCGTTGCGGCGCTGGCCTACGGGACGGCGACGATCGCGCCGGTCGCGAAGATCGTCGGGCCCGGAAACGCCTATGTCGCGACCGCCAAGCGCCAGGTCTTCGGCAAAGTCGGCATCGACATGATAGCCGGCCCCTCCGAGGTGCTGGTCATCGCGGACGGGTCGAACGATCCGGACTGGATCGCCGCCGATCTCCTCGCGCAGGCCGAGCACGACGCCGCCGCACAGTCGATCCTGATCACTGACGATGCTCGGTTCGCGGACGCCGTCGACGCCGCAGTGACGCGCCAGTTGACCATGCTGGAGCGGCGCGAAACGGCCGCGGCGAGCTGGAGCGACTATGGCGCGATCATCCTCGTGCGTGATCTCGACGAGGCGCCGGCGCTGGCCGACCGGATCGCGGCCGAGCACCTGGAGATCGCGGTGGACGACCCCGACGCGCTCTTTGCCCGCATCCGCAATGCCGGCGCCGTCTTCCTCGGCCGCCACACGCCTGAGGTGATCGGCGACTATGTCGGTGGCTCGAACCACGTGCTTCCGACGGCGCGCTCGGCCCGCTTCTCCTCGGGCCTCTCGGTGCTCGACTTCGTCAAGCGGACCTCCATCCTGAAGCTGGGTGCGGAGCAACTGCGCGCGCTCGGGCCTGCCGCGATCGAGCTTGCCCGGGTCGAGGGTCTCGGCGCGCATGGC
>JACMIV010000089.1 GCA_014380965.1 Rhizobiaceae bacterium
GCGCGCGCGGCCGGCCATCGACGGCGCGATCACCGTTGACGACCGGTCGATCGGCGTCACGCTGCGCGGCCTTGTGCAGGACGTCGAGGAGGGCTACGCCCACAAGATCGCGTTCGTCGCACCCAACCAGGCGTTCTGGCCGCTGCCGCTCTACGAGCTCGCGTTGCAGACCGCCAACCGCGCCTACGACATGAACGCCACGGTCGACATCTCGATCGTCAGCCCGGAGACCGCGCCGCTCGCGCTGCTGGGGTCCGGCATCTCCGAGGAGCTGGCGACGATGCTTGACGACGCCGGGATCACCTTTCACGGCTCGTCGTTCGCCGACCTCGCGCACGGCATCCTGACGCTGCGACCGAGCGAGATCGAGCTGCACGGGCACCGCGTGGTCGCGATGCCCACGCTCGAGGGCCCGCAGATCACCGGTGTGCCGACCGATCCGCACGGCTTCATCCCCGTCACCGCGTATGGAGAGGTGCGCGGATTGGATGGCGTGTACGCCGCCGGCGATGTGACGGCGCACCCGATCAAGCATGGAGGGGTCGCGGAGCCCTTCTCGCAGACCGCCGTCGGCTTCGTCGGCATCGTGGAACCACGCTTCTCGACCGAACTCGGCTTTCGCCTCCTCGGGCGGGTGGTGACCCGCGACGCCGAGATCGGCGATGTCGTCGAAGCCGGCGAGGTTCTGGCCACGCTCGACGCGACCGTCCTCTCCCTCAGCGTCCGGGCGCTGGAAGCCGAACTCTCCAATGCCGAGGCGCAGCTGACCAACGCTTCGGCAACCGAGGAACGCCAGCGCGCGCTCGTCGAGCGAAATGCCGGCACCCGGGCCGAATTCGAACAGGCTCAGGAAGCGCGCGAAACCGCCTCCGCGGCGGCGACGAGAGCCCGGACCGACCTCGACAAGGCCCGCGAGCAGCTTTCCTATACGCGCCTCGTTTCCGACAGCGACGGCATCGTCACCGCGACCGGCGCGGAAGTCGGGCAGACGGTCACCGTCGGGCAGACGGTCGTCACCGTTGCCCGCGCCGACGTTCGCGAGGCGGTGGTCGACATTCCCGACGAGATTGCGCTTGAAATCGAGCCCGGCATGATCTTCGACGCGACCTTGCAGATCGACGAAACGGCGGCCGCTTCCGGCAAGGTGCGCGAGATCGCGCCCGAGGCCGATTCGGCCACGAGGACCCGGCGCGTCCGGATCACGCTCGACGCGCCGCCGGCGTCCTTCCGGCTCGGCACGACCATCGCCGCCGTCCCGCGCCGTAGCGCGGACGCGACGATCACCTTGCCGCGCTCGGCCCTTCTCGAAGCGGACGGACGGTCCTTCGTCTGGGTGGTCGACGAGGCCGCGTCGACCGTGTCGCGCATGCCGGTCGCGGTTGCGGGCGAGACCGGCGATACGATCCGGATCGAAAGCGGGATCGCCGCCGGAACGCGCGTCGTGACGGCCGGGGTCAATACCTTGAAAGACGGTCAGGCGGTCAAACTCGGCGAAGGGATCGCACCGTGAAGAGCAGCTTCAATCTTTCGGACTGGGCGCTCAATCACAAGTCGCTCATCTGGTACTTCATGCTGATGTTCTCCATCGCGGGAACGTTGTCCTACATCAATCTCGGTCGTCAGGAAGATCCCGACTTCACCATCAAGACGATGATCGTCCAGGCCGAGTGGCCCGGCGCGTCGGTCGACGAGACCGTCAATCAGGTGACGGAGCGGATCGAGAAGAAGCTCGAGGAGCTGACGACGCTCGACTACACCAAGAGCCTGACCCTTCCCGGCCAGACCACGATCTACGTGCAACTCCTCGACACGACGCAAGGGCGCGCTGTCTCGGACACCTGGCTGCGGGTTCGCAACATCCTGGACGACATCCGCGGGCAGTTGCCGTCCGGCGTGGAGGGCCCCTTCTTCAACGACGATTTCGGCGACGTCTTCGGCAACATCTATGCGTTCACCTCCGACGGCCTCACGCACCGCCAGCTCCGCGACTACGTCGAGGCCGCGCGCTCGCGTATCCTGACGGTTCCCGACGTCGGCAAGGTGAACCTCGTCGGAGTGCAGGACGAGGTCGTCTTCCTCGAATTCTCGACGCGCCAGATGGCCGCCCTCGGGCTGAACCAGCAGACCATCATCGAAGCGCTGCGCAGTCAGAACGCGGTGTCGCCTTCCGGCACGATCGAGGCCGAGGGCGAGCGGGTGGTCGTGCGCGTCAACGGGCAGTTCAAGTCCGAAGAGAGCCTTCGCGACATCAATCTCTGGGTGAACGACCGCTTCTTCCGCCTGTCGGACGTCGCGACGATCAGCCGGGGCTACGTCGACCCGCCGTCCTCGCTCTTCCGCTACCGCGGCGAGTCGGCGATCGGCCTTGCGATCGGCATGCGCCCCGGCGCCAATCTTCTCTCGTTCGGCGAGGCGCTGACGGAGGAGATGGCCGGGATCGAGGCCGACCTGCCGATCGGCGTCGGCATCCACCTCGTGTCGGACCAGCCCCATGTCGTCGAAGAGGCCGTCGGCGGCTTCACCAAGGCGCTGGCCGAGGCGATCGGCATCGTGCTCATCGTGTCCTTCATCAGCCTCGGCATGCGCGCCGGCTTCATCGTCGCCCTGTCGATCCCACTGGTGCTCGCCATCACCTTCGTCGCCATGGAGTATCTCGGCGTCTCCCTGCAGCGCATTTCGCTCGGCGCGCTCATCATCGCGCTCGGGCTCCTCGTCGACGACGCCATGATCGCCGTCGAAATGATGGTCGCGCGCCTCGAGATCGGCGACACGCTCCAGAAGGCGGCGACCCACGTCTACACCCACACGGCGTTTCCGATGCTGACCGGAACGCTCGTGACGGTGGCGAGCTTCATCCCGGTCGGCCTCAACGACAGCGGCGCGGGCGAATTCACCTTCACGCTCTTCATCGTCATCGCGGTCTCGCTCATCGTGTCCTGGGTGGTCGCGGTCGTCTTCATCCCGCTCCTCGGGGTCACCTTCCTGCCGAAGACGATGAAGAAGCATGCCGAGACGAAGGGTTTCTTCACGCGTGCCTTTTCGGCGCTGCTGCGTCTTTGCGTGCGCCTGAAATGGCTGACGATTCTCGTGACCCTCGGCCTCTTCGCCACCTCGATCTACGGCATGGGCTTCGTCCAGCAGCAGTTCTTCCCGACCTCGGATAGGCCCGAAGTCATCGTCGACTGGACGGCGCCGCAGAACACCTCGATCGTCGAGACCAAGGCCCAGATGGACCGCTTCGAGACGAGCCTCAAGGACGACCCGGACATCCTCTACTGGTCGTCTTACGTCGGCAACGGCGCGCAGCGGTTCCTGCTCTCCTTCGACGTCCAGCCGGCGAGCCCGAACTTCGGACAGATGGTCATCATGGCAGCCAGCCTCGAAGCGCGCGACAGGGTGATCGCGCGGCTGAGGGAGATCGGCGACCGCGACTTCGTCGGCACCGACGTCTACGTCCACACGCTGGACATCGGTCCGCCCGTCGGACGCCCAGTCCAGTACCGCGTCAGCGGTCCGGAACCCGAAAAGGTCCGCGGCTACTCGCAGGACATCGCCCGCATCATGGGCGGAAACGGTCATCTCGGCCGCGTGACCTTCGACTGGAACGAGCCTGCCCGCGTCGTGAAGGTCGACATCCTGCAGGACAAGGCCCGCCAGCTCGGCATCACCTCGGAGGATGTCGCCTCGGTCCTGTCCGGCGTCGTCGGAGGTTCGAGCGCCACGCAGATCCGCGACTCGATCTATCTCGTCGACGTCCTCAGCCGCGCCCGTCCGGCCGAGCGCTCGTCGATCGAGACGCTCCAGAACCTTCAGATCGCGACGCAGAACGGCCGATCCTTTCCGCTCGCGGCCATCGCGACCTTCCATTACGAGACGGAGCAGGCTCAGATGTGGCGCCGCGACCGCGCGCCCACCCTCACCGTCAAGGCGGCCCTCGCCTCGCCGGTGCAGCCGGCGACCGTCGTCGCGGAGCTGAAGCCGGCGATCGACGCGTTCATGGCGACCCTGCCGCCCGCCTATGCGGTGGCGACGGGCGGTGCGGTCGAGGAAAGCGCCAAAGGTCAGGGGCCGATCGCGGCAGTTCTTCCGCTGATGCTGATCGCCATGGCGACGCTCCTGATGTTCCAGCTCCAGAGCTTTCAACGGCTGTTCCTCGTCGTCGCCGTCGCGCCGCTTGGGCTCATCGGGGTCGTCGCCGCGCTCCTGCCCTCCGGTGCCCCGCTCGGCTTCGTCGCGATCCTCGGCATCCTCGCGCTGATCGGCATCCTCATCCGCAACTCGGTCATCCTCGTCGTCCAGATCGAGGAATTGATCGCGGAAGGACACGACCGGTGGGACGCCGTGATCGATGCGACCGAACACCGGATGCGGCCGATTCTCCTGACCGCGGCAGCGGCATCGCTCGCGCTCATCCCGATCTCCTGGGAAATCTTCTGGGGCCCCATGGCCTACGCCATGATGGGCGGCATCATCGTCGGCACGGTGCTGACGCTCCTCTTCCTGCCGGCTCTCTACGTCGCCTGGTTCCGCATCAAGGAGCCGCAGCGCGACCGCGACGACAACACCGGTAACGCAAATCCCGGAATCGACAGGCCGACACCCCGACCCCAATCGGCCTGACGATGCGGGCGCCGCCTGCCCCCCGCGAGCGGCGCCCGTACCATTTTCATCGCAATCCGGTGTCAACTCCTCGCGGTGCGGCTATCTCTAAGGGCCGGCGGCGAGGAATGCTGACGGTGCGGGACGGTTCGATGAATGACGCCTGCGATCTCGTCGACTGGATCATCCGGCACGCGACCGAGAGCCAAGATCTCACCGCTCTCGTCGAGGGCCTTTCGCTGCGCCTTGCGGCTCTTGGAGTGCCTCTGCAACGGCTTCAGGTGAGCATGCGCTCGATCGACCCGAAACATCGAGGCGTCGCCGTGACGTGGACTCTGGGTCAGGGCGTCGTCGAGGAGAACACGGCGCATGGCAACGAGGAGACCTTCCAGCGCTCGCCGATCAACCTGCTTCTTGCCGCCGGCAAGAGCGAGGGGCGCTGGAACCTGTCCGCCGGCGAAGGGGTCGACGGACTTCCGATTCTTGCCGACCTCGAGCGGGCCGGCAGCACGGATTACGTCCTTCGCCTCGTCTCGTTTCCGAGCGAAGCCTTCATCGGCGGAATG
Source organism: Rhizobiaceae bacterium (assembly GCA_014380965.1). Lineage (GTDB taxonomy): Bacteria > Pseudomonadota > Alphaproteobacteria > Rhizobiales > Rhizobiaceae > Plantimonas. The sequence goes on from JACMIV010000089.1 coordinate 5,166, forward strand.
GCCTGCTCGCTGGCGACCGAAGCGCCCGGCGGGTTCTGCGACCAGCACCTCCGTCTCGTCGACATGGTGCTTCCAGCGGTCGGGCTTGCAGCTTACCGTTTCGCGCTGACCCGGACCGCGACCGAGGCGCTGAAGGTCTATGTCGGCCCGCGCACCAGCGCGCGCATCCTCGCGGGCCAGATCCGGCAGGGCGAGGGACAGGCGATCTACGCCGCGATTCTCTTCGCCGACATGAAGAACTTCACCGGGCTCAACGAGCGCTATCCGCCGGACCGGATCGTCGGCTGGCTGAACGAGCAGTTCGAAGCCCTGGGCGCGGAAATCGACCGGCACGGCGGCGAGATCCTGAAATTCATGGGCGACAGCGTTCTCGCGATCTTTCCCGTCGACAACAGTCTCGGCGCCGTCAATACGGCTTGCGTCCAGGCGCTCGCGGCGGCCGAAACCGGCCTTGCGGCCGTTGCGGCGCTGAACGCGCAGCGGGAAGGCACCGACGAACCGGTGATCCCGATCGACGTCGTCCTCCATCTCGGCGAGGTCTTCTACGGCAATGTCGGCGCTGCGCGACGGCTCGACTTCACCGTCATCGGCCCGGTCGTCAACGAGGCCTCGCGCCTCGAGGCGCTTTGCGACGGGCTGGGCCGAAACCTCCTGCTCTCGAAGGTCTTCGCGGATCACTGCGGCGTCGAGACCGAGAGGCTCGGAACGTTCGAACTGAAGGGCGTGAAACTGCCGCATACGGTCTACGGGATCGGCAAGGCCGCGGCACGGAATGGGGAGCGGCGCCGATCGGATTGACCTTTCGTTAGTCCGAGGTTCCGATTCGGCCTGCATCGATCTGCGACTGACGCATTCGGAAGGCGGCTGCGCGCTCCTGGCTGAGGCCGTTCTTGCAGTGGTGGCAGGAAACGCCCTTCTCGTAGTCCGCGTGCGAGGTTCCGTCGAGCGTGAGCGGGGCGCCGCAACCGAAGCAGCGGTCCCATTTGGTTTCGGCAAGACCGTGGCCTACGGCGACGCGGGCGTCGAAGACATAGCAGTCGCCGTTCCAGCGGCTCTCCTCGGCCGGGACCTCTTCCAGATACCTGAGGATGCCGCCCTTGAGGTGGAACACCTCTTCGAAGCCTTTGGCGAGCATGAAGGCGGAGGCCTTCTCGCAGCGGATGCCGCCGGTGCAGTACATCGCGATCTTGCGGTGGCGGGCGGGATCGAGTTCGGCGGCGACGAAGTCCTTGAAATCGGTGAAGGTCTGGATGTTCGGGTCGATGGCGCCCTCGAAGGTTCCGACCATCGTCTCGTAAGCATTGCGCGTGTCGACGAGGACGATGTCGGGATCGTCGAGGAGGGCGTTCCAGTCGCCCGGCTCGACATAGGTGCCGGCACGCTTCGTAGGGTCGGCCTCCGGCGCGCGCATGGTGATGATCTCGCGCTTCAGGCGCACCTTCAGCCGCGCGAAGGGCTTTTCCGCTGCTGTGGAGAACTTCAATTCGCCCTGCCGCACGCCAAAGAGGCGGTCGAGCACGTCGACCAATCCGGCCATGGCGTCGCCGGGCGCTGCGATCGTGCCGTTGACGCCTTCCGGCGCGATCAGGAGCGAACCACAGCCTCCTGCGGCCTCGCATGCGCCCCTCGCCTCGGCCTGCAGCGCGGCGAGGTCGTCGAGCGCGACGAAGCGGTAGAGGGCGGCGACGGTCCAAGTCATGGCGCGCCTATAGCGAAAGGCGGAGGGTTTTTCAAAAAGGATCGCACGAAATCTGGAACGGGCGTCAGGATTCGAGCGAGCCGGACTTGGCCGTTTCGGACGGTTTCGAGCCGAGGAGCTTCAGGAGATCGTCGCCGATGCGCGCGAGGCGGTTGCGCTTGCGGGTCAGGATCATGCCCGCCTGGGGCGCGGTCACGTGGGTCTCGCCGCCGATCTCTCCGGGCGCGGTGAGGAGCGTAACGAGGCGTTGGCCGACCTCGACGTGATCGCCGGGCGAGACGTGATAGAGCACCGCGCCGCCGACGGGCGCGCGAACCATCTCGACATTGGCGAGCGGCGTGACCGTGCCGGACCATTCCGGCAGCGAGGGCAGGCGCCCGTCCTCGATCGTGCCGCGCGCGACGAGGAAACGGTAGAGGCCGGCCGCGTCCGCCCGGCCGAGTTCGGGCGACACGTCGCTCTCGCCGCGGAACTCGACGGTCGTCGCAGCCTTGCGGGCCCAGGCCGGATCCTCGTCCGGCAGCGCGCTGAGGGGCGCCCAGGCTGCCTCCTCGAAGGCGGCATCGGAGGTGCCGTCCCAGAGCAGCACGGCCTTCGAGCCGAGGCTGGCTGCAAGATCCGCCATATGCGGCCAGAAGGCTCGGGCGATGTAGAGATAGGATGGGCCCTCGTCATCGCAGTGGAGGTCGAGCACGAGATCGTGGCCGAGCGCCAGCGTCACAAGCCGCGCCTTCAAGCGCTTCTCCGCCGCGATCGGGGCATCGTCGCGCGGCAGGTGCGACGTGTCGGTATCGGCGAGAAGCGGGAAGTCGCGGTTGAAGTTGCTGCGCGAATGGAACGAGAAGCGTCCCATGTGCTGGAGGAAGAGGTGCTGGCCGGCGCCGATCGGATTGGCCTGCGGGACGATCGTTACGGCACCACGGAGGCGCCCCTCGCCTTCGGCCCTCTCAAGCTCGGGCACGAGATAATGCAGCGCCGCGACGCCCGGCAACTCGCTGCCATGGAGGGCGGCCTGGAGATAAGCGGTCGGCGCGGATGCATCGGCGCCGGAAAAGCGCAGGACGGGGAAGCGCCATTCGGTGCCGGGCGTGTCGCCCCGGATAATCTCGACGGTCTTTTCCATGTCTTCTGCTTTCGCTTTGTTGCCTGCCACGAAACGTGCCTTTCCTCTGCCGGCTTTCGCGCAAAGACAAGGGGGCCTATGGAGACTTGGCGGGTCGTCCGATGTCCCGCAGCCTCGAGAGCATCGGGGCGATGACCTCCGCCGCTGCGCGGCGTAGACAGAAAGCGCGAGCGATGAACACACCTTTTGAGACCGGCGGGAGCACAACCGCCAGATCGCAGACCCGACGCGTCGTCTCGATCGGCGAGTGCATGGTCGAGCTTGCGGCGGCGCGGGAAGGGCTTTTGCGGATGGGCTTTGCCGGCGATACGTTCAACACCGCCTGGTACCTCGCGCGCTCGCTTCCCGACGGCTGGAGCGTCGCCTATCTTTCGGCCGTCGGCGACGACCGGACATCCTCAGACATGCTCGACTTCATGGCGACGGGCGGGATAGACACCCGTCTCGTGCGCCGCATCCCCGGCCGTATGCCGGGCCTCTACCTCATCCATCTCGACGGCGCCGAGCGCAGCTTCTCCTACTGGCGAGAGACCAGCGCGGCGAAGGAACTGGCTGCGGACGAGGCGCATCTCGAGGCGGTCTTCGCGGAGGGCGGCGCCTTCTACTTTTCTGGCATCACGCTCGCCATCCTGCCTGCCACCGACCGCGCGAGACTTCTCGGCCATCTCGCGGACGCGAAGGCTTCGGGCAGCACAATCGCCTTCGATCCCAACGTCCGCCTTCGCCTGTGGCCGGACGCCGCGGAGATGCGCGATGCGATCGAGGCGGGTGCGGCCGCCTGCACGATCTGCCTTCCCAGTTTTCCCGACGAGCGCGACGCGTTCGGCGACGCTGCGCCCGAGGCAACGGCAGAACGGTATCTCCGGCTCGGGGCCCGCGAGGTCGTCGTCAAGGACGGGGCCGCGCCCGCGCTGATCGCGACACGCGAGGGCTCAGAGCACAGCCCTGCCCCGCCGATCAGCGATGCCGTCGACAC
>JACMIV010000090.1 GCA_014380965.1 Rhizobiaceae bacterium
CCATCGCCGCCATTCGCGTACCGGCTCCTAAAAACACGTTTCGCATCCATCGCGTCAGGTGAAGCCAAACGTTTCATAGACCGGAAGCGTGACCGGGAAACGACGTTGGGCGCACCCTTCTGCAGCCCGCAAGCGAGCCCCATGGAAGGCAGCTCGCGGAGCCGCGAGTCTACTGCAGGCTGCGGTCGGCGCGAAACTCGCCGTACTGGATGCGCTGGCGAAGGCCATCGAGAAGGTCGAGCACCTCGTTCTCGCCATGAACCCGCACGAGTTCGGTGATCGCCGTCGAAATGGCAGTCTCGGCAAGAATTTCAGCCTCGATTCCGTCGGACATGCCGTCCGCCCAGGCTTCATTGTGATACTCGAACGCGACCTGCTTCTTTTCCGCAACGATCATCGCGTCGAGCTCGGCGTTCTGCATGTCGACCATCCTCATACCTCTCATTTAGCCTTCCGGCTTCACGCGTCGTTAACGTCCTAGCACGGTCCGCCGCACTGCGATGGCCGCAATGCGAGCGATCGTTACCGAAGGGTTAATTGCCGTACCTTGCGCTGATCTCTCGGCTGAGAACCGCGCCTTCCTCCTGATATCGGGCGACCGCGACACGCGCTGCCGGCGTGCACTGACGATAGGTCGACTCGAAGGCGCGGTACCCTCCGTTGAACGCCGCGACGAGGATCTGGCGGTCCGCCTCGTTCGGCGATTGCGCCACCAGAAGCTCGTCCATCTTTCGGCGCCAGAGGCCGGCGGTCTCGTCTCCGCAGAGCGTTCGCAGGAAATGCACAGAGCCGAGGATCGTCGACAGCCGCCCCATCGGCTTCATGTAGGCCGCACCCGACGGGAGCACCCTCGCCGGCTCGCTCGCTGCTGGTGGAGCCTCGCCCGCCTCCTCGTCCTGCCCAATTGCCGGAGCCGCCGCGACGACCAGCGCCGCGATCAGCGACGTTCGGATCAGGGCGCAGGAAACGGGAACAAAGCAACTCATGGCCTCAAGGTCTGAGGCGGGCTTAAGGAAATAGCAAGATTTGGATGGGTTGGGCCGGGCTTTCGTGCCGCACTGCGCCATTCACGCAACAACGGGACGTCAGCGATGCCGGCGTGTGTGCTAAAGACCGAGGAGATGGGCCCGGTGGGCGCTCTCGACGATGGCGATGAGCCCGGAGGTGAGCTGGGCCGCTCCGTCCATCGCCGCCAGGTCCGATATCTCGACGAACTTGCAGGATCGCGCATCTCCGCCGGAGACAGGCTCGGTGCCGACGGGGATCTCGCGCACGCCCCGATGCACGGCGATCACCGCATGCACCCCGTCGGAGATCGCCTCATGAAGGCAGAAGAACGGGTAGCTCGGGAGATCGAAGCCGGTCTCCTCCCGCACTTCTCGGGCGATCGCCGCCTCCATCCGTTCGCCAAACTCGACACGTCCGCCGGGCAGGGTCCAGAGACCCTTGAACGGAGGCCGATCGCGCTCGACGAGGAGAACCTTGCCCGCGCGAAAGACGCAGGCCGAGACGCCGAGGACGATCGGGGATGCAGCGGTCAGGGGGAACGTGCTTGCGCTCATGCACGTGACGTAACACCCTCGTCCGGCTTGGCAAGGCTCTGCGCCGTTCGGACGCTCCGTGCGGCAGCGGCCACGCGCTTGACACCCGGGGCTCGCTGCGGCTCAACAAGAGGCCATGTGCGGACGCTTCACTTTGACCGCGACCCCGCGAGAGGTCGCCGACCTTCTGTCGCTCGCGGAGATCGAAGACTTTCCGCCGCGCTACAACATCGCGCCGACCCAGCCGATCCTCGTCATCCTCGGCGGCACCGAGCTTCGGCCGGACGCCAACCGTTCCGGGCGCGAGGCAAGGCTCGTGCGTTGGGGCTTCGTCCCCGGATGGGTGAAGGACCTCAAGACCTTTCCGCTGCTCTTCAATGCGCGGTCCGAGACCGCAGCCGGAAAGAACGCTTTCAAGGCCGCCATGAAGTACCGACGCTGCCTGGTGCCGGCGAGCGGCTTCTACGAGTGGCGTCGGGACGCTGCGGGAAAGACGGGACAGGCCTTTTTCGTGCGCCCGCGCTCCGGCCGGCCGCTCGCCTTCGCCGGCC
>JACMIV010000091.1 GCA_014380965.1 Rhizobiaceae bacterium
GCGACCTGGACGCCCATCAGGCGCAAGGGGTCGAGCACGCGGCCCATCGGCCTGCGCGAGAGCGAAGCGTCGCCGAGGAACGTCGCTCCGAAATCGTAAGGCCCGACGAGGCCCATGGTGAGGCGCGCGCCGGTGCCCGCGTTGCCGAAGTCGAGTGGGGCTTCGGGTTCGAGCAGGCATCCGTTGCCGGTGCCCTCGACCAGCCATGTCCCCTCTTTGCCGTCTCCCTCCTTGACGATACGCGCGCCCATCGCCCGCATCGCCCGGCCGGTGGCGAGCACGTCCTCGCCTTCGAGAAGCCCGGTGACGCGCGTCTGGCCGGCGGCGATCCCGCCGAAGAGGAAGGCGCGGTGCGAGATCGACTTGTCGCCGGGAACGCGCGCGGTGCCCACGAGCGCACCCGTCCGAACGGCCCGCATCGGCCTTGGGGCCTCCACGCCTCTATGATGTCCGCTCATGTCTTGTCGCATCCCCGTCAAAACCCCATTTGGGATTGCGGCCTGTCGTTGGGCTCCGCGTTACCACGAGAAAAACCGGCGCGTCACCCTCGATCCCTCGAAGGGGCGATCGGTCGCTTGGCAAACTCCTTTGCCGGGGGAAGGCGGGTGCCGCCAGGAACCCGAGCGGAGACGATGGCCGCGGCTTTGACAAGGGGTCTTCCACGACGTAAGGGACCAGCCGGTTTTCCGCCCGCAGACACTGGCTGCGGGGCCGGCACATCGGGCTCTACGAGCAGCGCAACCGGAACGATGATCCGCGGGTTCAAGGACCGGCAGAGCGGCACGCTTCACGGCAGTCGCGCCTGCCCGCCGGTTCCATCTTCGGCATCGAGAGGCGAGAGCACGCACCACATTCGTTCGGGCGACCGGCACACATACGAAAGACGACGAGGCGATCATGGCGAAACCCGAACTTGGCACCAAGCGAATCTGTCCGGAGACAGGCCGTAAATTCTACGATCTAAAGAAGGAGCCGATCGTCTCCCCCTATACCGGAACCTCCTATCCGCTCTCCTTCTTCGAAGCTCCGCCCCGGGCAAAGCGCGGCGCCGCCGCTGCCGCCGCCGCCGCGGTGGTCGAGGAAGAGGAGGAGGTCGAGGTCGAGGTCGTCGAGGCTGCGGACGATGCCGTCGAGACGGTGTCGCTTGCCGATGTCGAGGAAGACGAGGAGGCCACCGCCAAGGACGAAGTCGTCGACATCGACGACGACGAGGAGGTCGAGGTGGACGACGCCGACGATACGTTCCTCGAAGCCGACGAGGATGAAGACGACGATATGACCGACATCATCGGTTCGCGCGACGACGACGACGACTGACGCCGGAGAGGGAACGAGGGGCTCCGCTGCGCCGCCAGCGCGGCGGGGATCCTGGCAACGAGGCTTCAGACGGCCCGATCCCGTGCCGCCTGAAGCCTGTGCCGAAGCTGACCCGTCGTCGCGGGCTCTTCCACGGTCGGGCAATTCTCGCTTGATCTTGGGCTCGGGCTTCATTATGAACCCGCCACGACAAGAAACGGCGAAGCGCTCCAGACGCTTCGCCGCCTTTACCGCCGACCGGCGGTCTCCCCGCGGGGAGCGATGTTCGAAGACCACCGTCGAGCATCATGGATTGGGGCTATAGCTCAGCTGGGAGAGCGCTTGCATGGCATGCAAGAGGTCAGCGGTTCGATCCCGCTTAGCTCCACCAAATCTTTTTTTGATATCGCCTTTCCCTACGGGCCTTACGGGCATCCTTTCGGAAGGCAGCGTGCGGCGAGGACGGCATAGTGCCGGCTGACGGCTGGAACGACCCTGCGGAAGCACATTTCAGGGTAGGCTGCGGCGCATGACCGATCCCGCGTCCCTTCGCGCCTTTCTCGATGCCGACGCCCGGCGTCTCGGCTTTGATGCCGTTGGCATTGCGGGCGGCGATGGTGATGTCGCGGCGGGCGGGCGGCTCGAGGATTTCGTCGCGGACGGGTTCCACGGTACGATGGGATGGATGCCCGCGACATTGGACCGTCGCCGCTCGGCGAAGGCGCTCTGGCCCGGCGTCCGATCGATCATCGTCCTCGGCATGAATTACGGACCCGACGAGGACCCGCTCGGTGTCCTGACGCTGCGCGATCGCGGCGCGATCTCGGTCTATGCCCGTCACCGCGACTATCACGACGTGATCAAGGGCCGGCTGAAGGAGTTGGGCGGGCGACTGATCGCGAGGGCCGGGCCGCAGGCAGGCGGCGATCTTGCCGAGATGAAGGTCTTCGTCGACACAGCGCCCGTGATGGAAAAGCCGCTCGGTCAGATCGCCGGGCTCGGCTGGCAGGGCAAGCACACCAATCTCGTCTCGCGCGACTTCGGCTCCTGGCTTTTTCTCGGCTCGATCTTCACGACGCTCGACCTTTTGCCCGATGCGCCCGGCCGCGATCTCTGCGGCTCCTGCTCGGCCTGCCAGGACGTCTGCCCGACCGCTGCCTTTCCCGAGCCCTACCGGCTCGACGCCCGCCGCTGTCTCTCGTATCTGACGATCGAGACGACGGCTCCCATCCCGGCAGAGTTCCGCGCCGCCATGGGCAACCGCATCTACGGCTGCGACGACTGCCTCGCCGTCTGCCCGTGGAACAAGTTCGCGCAACAGGCTTCCGAGGCGAAGCTCGTCGCCCGCAAGGATCTGAAGGCTCCGCGGCTGATCGAGCTCCTCGCCCTCGACGACGGCGCATTCCGTAGCCTATTTGCCGGCTCGCCGATCAAGCGGATCGGTCGCGACAAGTTCGTTTCGAACTGCCTGATCGCCGCCGGTAATTCCGGCGACGCCGCGTTGCTCGATCCCGTGCGGACGCTCCTCGGCGATCCGGCGCCCCCCGTGCGGGCGATGGCGGTCTGGGCGCTGTCGCAGCTTGCGCCCGGCGAGGGCTTGGCAAGACGGGCGCAAGCGCTCCATAGCGAGACGGACGATGGGGTGAGGAGCGAGTGGATGGCGATGCCGGGATATCAGGCCGCGGGTGACGCCTCGTGAGGATCTTCGTCTTCGGCTGCGGCTATTCGGCCGCGCACTATGTCGGCGACATCCAGTACGAGGCGGAGATCGCCGGCGTCACGACGCGCAGCGCGGCAAAGGCGGCGGGTTTTCGCAAAGCCGGCTGGAAGCCGCTGCTCTTCGACGGGACGTCCCGGAGCGAGGGCATCGCGGACGCGCTGTCGGCGACGACCCATCTCCTCGTCTCCATCGCGCCGGGCGAGGCCGGCGACCCGGTCGTGACGCAGTTCGGCGAGACCGTCCTCTCGGCAATGCCGGCGCTCGAATGGATCGGTTATCTTTCCACCGTCGGCGTCTACGGCGACCACAAGGGCGCCTGGGTCGGCGAGGAAACGCCTCTCGACCCCGTCTCGCAGCGCTCGGTGGAGCGCGTCGCCGCGGAGGGCGCTTGGTCCGACCTCGGCAAGGCGCGGGGCGTGCCGCTTGCGATCCTGCGTCTGTCGGGCATCTACGGCCCAGGCCGCAATGCCTTCGCCAACCTCTCGGAGGGCAAGGCGCGCCGTCTCGTCAAGGCGGACCAGGTGTTCAACCGCATCCATGTCGCCGACATCGCGGGCACACTCCGGCTCCTCGCCGCCGGCCGCATCGGCGGCGTCTTCAACGTGACGGACGACGAACCGGCCCCGCCGCAGGACGTCGTCGAACACGCAGCTCTTCTCGTCGGCGCGCCGATGCCGCCGGAGATAGATTTCGAGACCGCGGAGCTCTCGCCCATGGCGCGGAGCTTCTACGGCGAGAACAAACGCGTTTCGAACGCCAAACTGAAGCGCACGGGGTACACGTTTTTATACCCGACCTATCGTGAGGCACTCGCCGATCTCACAGGGGATTACCGCCCGCTCGCGCTCCCAAGGATGCCGCCTGTGTAACGCATTGTCACGGTTCGTGATGGAACCGCCGTCTTCTCGCCGAATGAGACCGGCACTGGCCCCATTGTAGTCACGAAGGCGCGAGCGCGAGGAACGCGCTCGGCTTTTCGTGAGGAAGCAACGGCATAAGGACCGGACGTTTGAACCTTGCGACGATGATGATGGGCGCCACCGCGCTTGTGGCGACCGCCTTTCTGCCGCCCCTTGCCACGGAAGCCGAAGCCCGGCCGCACATGAAGACCGCCTGCGGCGGCGCCTCCTGGTACGCGCTGCGCTCCCGGACGGCCTCGGGCGAGATGATGAACCCCTCCGCCATGACCGCCGCCCACAAGACGCTTCCGCTCGGCTCGTCGGTGAAGGTCACCAATCTCAGGAACGGCAAGGCCGTCATCGTTCGCATCAACGACCGGGGCCCCTTCATCAAGGGCCGCCTCATCGACCTCTCCAAGGGCGCCGCCCAGAAGCTCGGCTTCATCGGGGCAGGCCACACGCGGGTCCAGATCGACCCGGCGGGTGGGACGTCGACGCGGAGCTGTTGAAGCTTTCGGCAGAGAGCGGATCGACCGGTATCGGCGGCGGGGCACACAGGCCGAACGCCGATGCCAGGGGTGTTCGGTCCCGACATATGACGGATTGGATCAAGTTCGGATCGTTGCGGTTCCAAGGTTCACTGTCTGCAATGAACTCGTGCGGGGCGAGCCCCGTCAACATCTTGAGACGACGAGCGACCTTGTAGGCTAAGACGAGGTCGAAAAGGTGCGCCTCGCACTGCCGATGGTCGTCGTCGTGGAAGCGCTTGACGGTGGCCTCCTTGATCGCCGCGGTTCATCCACCCGGGCGCTCTCGTGGAGCGCAGCATAAGCCGGCAGGATGACCAGCGGACCACTTCGGAAGGCCTGTCGACGTCGGACAGGCTGACTGGATGGGAGCCTCTGCGGTGAATGTCGGCCGGATAGCGAGGCCTATCGGAGCTTCTCGCGTAGAGCCTTCAAACGCGCCTCGCGCGACTGAAGGCGTCGGTCGGCGTCCGCCAGTTCGGTCTCCATGCGCCGCCGCTGCGCCGCGCTCGCATAGCCCCCCTGCACGGCGCGCGC
>JACMIV010000092.1 GCA_014380965.1 Rhizobiaceae bacterium
CGTCGCGCTCGGCCGCGGAGAGGACCTCGCCGGACTGAAGCTTGCCGAGGGCGTACCCTCCGCCGGGATCGCCGCGCGCCTCGCCGAGGAACACTCCATCGACGCGCCTATCATCCGCACCGTTGCCGAGGTGCTGTCGGGCGCTCTGTCGATGGACGAGGCCGTGAGGGCGCTGCTGGCGCGACCCTTGAAGCGCGAGAGCGACGCGGCGCGGTAGGGATGGCGTGAGATCGAGTGCGATGGGGATTGACCGGAGCCGGCGGCGGGATAGGGTCCCGCGCATCTCCGGGGCTGCAAAGCACCCGGCACGCTCCTGCAGCAAAGGATACGTCATGCTCTTCGCCATCCTCTGCACCGATAAGCCGGCTTCTCTCGATCTGCGCATGGAGACCCGCCCTCCGCATGTGGAGTATCTGAAGTCGCTCGGTGCGACGCTTCGCCTTGCCGGGCCTTTCCTCGGGGCCGACGAAAAGCCCTGCGGCTCCATGTTGATCGTGGACGCTAAGGACAGCGACGCGGCAAAGGCGATCGCGGCTGGCGACCCTTATGCGGAGGCCGGCCTCTTCGAGACGACCGAGATCCGCCGCTGGAACTGGACCTTCGGCAACCCGGACGCGTCGGCGGTCTGAATTTCATGGCGTTCTGGCTGTTCAAATCCGAGCCCGCGACATGGTCGTGGGACCATCAGAAGCGGGCCGGCGCCAAGGGGCAGGAATGGGACGGCGTGCGCAACTACCAGGCGCGCAACTTCATGCGCGCCATGAAGACGGGCGAGCGCGGCTTCTTCTACCACTCCAACGACGGAAAGGAGATCGTCGGCATCGTCGAGGTCGTCGGCGAGGTGCATCCCGACTCGACCGCACCTCCTTCGAAAGATGGCGTCGCCATTTGGGAATGCGTCGATCTCGCCGCCGTGACGGACGTGCCGCGGCCGGTTTCGCTGGAGACGATCAAGGCCGATCCACGCCTCAAAGACATGGTGCTCGCCACCAATTCGCGTCTTTCGGTTCAGCCCGTGACCGAGGCCGAGTTTCGAACGATCTGCGAGATGGGGGGCGTCGACCTTTCCGAGGCGCTCGGCTGAACGCGGGGACGGTCACCTGTAATCGCGGCTGCCAAACGTCGGGAACATATCTAGAGCTCAGAACATTAAGGGAACATTCTACAGCGAGGAATGGACCCATGACGAAGCCTGACACGACGTCGCCCGAGCTCGACGACCCGAAGACGAGGCCTGCCGTCTCCAACACCGAGAAAGATCCGGACACGTGGACGACCGGCGACGAGCCGATGACCGGCGCTCAGGGCTCCTACCTGAAGACACTCTGCGAGGAGACGGGCCACGCGTTCGACCCCGCTTTGTCGAAGGCCGACGCGTCGAAGCTCATCGACCGGCTCAGGGGCGAGAGCGACCGGCTCGCCGGCGGCTAAACGGGAGGGGTCCGGATGAGGAATGAGCGCCTTTCTCCGGATCGGGCTCGAGCCTTCATCCTCGCCAACACCGATGTCCTCGCCCCTCCGCACGTTCCGGAGATACGCCTGCATCTGGCAGGCGAGGCGCACGGGCTCTGGCTAAAGACGGAAGAAGAACTCTCCGAGATCGGCCTGCCACCGCCCTTCTGGGCCTTCGCCTGGGCAGGCGGACAGGCGCTCTCGCGCTTCGTCCTCGACCGGCCCGGGCATGTCGCAGGGCGGCATGTGGTGGATTTCGCGTCCGGATCCGGTCTCGTTGCCATCGCCGCGGCGAAGGCGGGGGCGGCCTCCGTGAAAGCGGTCGACATCGACCCGTTCTGCCGTGAATCGATCCTCCTCAATGCAGCGCTCAATGCCGTCTCGCTCGATATCGCGATCGAGGACATCGTCGGTCAGGCGGTCGCGACGGACATCGTCCTTGCCGGCGACGTGTTCTTCGACAAGGCGATGGCAGCGCCCCTCGTGCCATGGTTCGACCGGCTCGCCGCCGAAGGCGTAGAGATTCTGATCGGCGATCCCGGCCGCACCTATCTGCCGGCGGCGAGAATGACGGCGCTGGCAACCTATGAAGTGCCGGTGACGCGGGTGTTGGAGGATGCGGAGGTGAAGCGGACGACGGTCTGGCGGTGGGAAGCGTGAAAGCTCGACCGTTGCGGCTGGAGCAGGAAGTCGAACCATCGCTCGCCATCCCGCCTCAACGTGATGCAGCCTTACAGGTCGCCCTCCTCACGCCCGCTTCTCGATCGTCACCGGGATCGATTTCGCCGCCGGAACGTGGCTCTCTTCGGCGTGGTGCCACAGGGGCAACAACGGGTTGAGCTCGGGGAAATAGCCCGCGACGCTGCCCTTGGGAATCGAGAAGGCGTGGACGCGGAAGTCGAAGACCCTTCGGTCGATCCCGTCGTCGGAATGGGTCGCGACGTCGACGCGGTCGTCGTCGGCAAAGCCGAGGCGGGCCATGTCCTTCTCGTTCATGAGGATCACCATGCGGGTTCCCTTGATGCCGCGCAGGCGGTCGTCATAGCCGTAGATCGTGGTGTTGAACTGGTCGTTCGAGCGCACCGTGAGGAGCGTCAGGATCGTCTTGCCGTCGACATGAATGTCGGGATTGACGTCGAAGCCCGAGGGGGCGAGGAAGTTCGCCTTGCCGTTCTCGGTCTTCCAGACGCGGTTGCAGGCCTCGATGTCGCGGTGGAAGCCGCCGGGGGTGAGGAACCGCTCGTTGAAGCCGTGGAAGTCCTTCGGATAGGTCCGCTCGATCGCGTCGCGCACCTTGGAATAGTCGCCGACCCATTCGTCCCACGGAACGGTCGAACGGCCGGGGACGATGGCCTTGGCAAGTTCGGCGACGATCTTCGGTTCGGAGAGAAGCTCGGGCGAGGCCGGCGGGCGCCAGCCGATGGAGCCGTGGATGCAGGCGGTCGAATCCTCGATCGAGACGTGCTGGCGCGTCCCGTTCTGGACGTCCTCCTCGATCCGGCCGAGGCAGGGAAGAATGTAAGTGACTGCGCCGGGCAGGAGATGGTTGCGGTTGAGCTTGGTCGAGATCTGGACGGAGAGGCGCAGCTTCCGCCAGCCTTCCTCGAGCAGCGCCGTCTCGGGCGCCGCGCGGGCGAAGTTGCCGCCCAGCGCGACGAAGGCCTTCACCGAACCGTCGAGAATGCCCTTGCAGGCACCGACCGTGTCGAGACCCTTGTCGCGCGGCGGTTCGAACGCGTAGAAGTCCCGGAGCTTGTCGATCGGGACGAGTTCCGGCTTTTCCGAAATGCCGACGGTGCGCTGGCCCTGCACGTTCGAATGGCCACGGATCGGTGAGATGCCGGCGCCGGGCCTGCCGATATTGCCGCGCATGAGGAGGAGGTTGCAGACCATCTGCACGTTCTCGGTTCCGTGCCGGTGCTGCGTGAGGCCCATGCCGTAGTTGGCGATGACCGCCTTGGCACGGGCGTAGGTGCGGCCGACCCCTTCGAGATCGACGCGCGACAGGCCCGAACAGCGCTCGATCTCCTCCCAGGTCTGCTCCCGCACGAAGGCCTCGAACGCCTCGAAGCCATGGCAGTGCTCGGCGATGAAATCGACGTCGAGCACCCGCTTGGCGCTTGTCGCCTTCGCCGCGTCGTCGAGTTCCAGAACCGTCTTGGCGATGCCGGTCATGGCCGCGATGTCGCCACCCGGCCTGACCTGGAAGTAGTCGCTCGACATTTTCACGCCGTCGCCGCGGCTCAGCATCTCGGTCGCGGACTGCGGGTCCTTGAAGCGCATCAATCCCCGCTCCATCAGCGGATTGAAGGCGATGACCGGAACCCCGCGGAGCCTTGCGTCGTGGACGGGATGAAGCAGGCGAGGGGAATTCGTGCCGGTGTTCTGGCCGAAGAAGAACATCATGTCGCAGAGCTCGAAGTCTTCGAGCTGCACCGTGCCGACCGGCGAGCCGATCGACTTCGGCAATCCGACGGAGGTCGACTCGTGGCACATGTTGGAAGAGTCGGGCAGGTTGTTGGTGCCGTAGATGCGGGCGAGGAGCTGCCACATGTAGGAGGTCTCGAGCGAGGCTCGGCCGGAGGCGTAGAACACGACATCGTTTGGATCGAGCGCCTGGAGCTCGCGGCCGATCTCGGCGAAGGCGTCCTCCCATTTCACGGCAATGTACTGGTCGAGCGAGGCGTCGTAGCGCATCGGCGTCGTCAACCGGCCCTGCTTCTCGAGGTCGTGGTCGGTCCAGTTGCGCAAGTCCGTCACGCGATGCTTGGCGAAGAAGGCGCGGTCGCAACGCTTCGTGGTGATTTCCCAAACGGTAGCCTTCGCCCCGTTCTCGCAGAATTCGGCGAGATGGGGCTCGGCGGGCTTCGCCCAGGAGCAGGAGACGCAGGCGAACCCGTCCGTCTTGTTCTGCCGTCGCAGCATCTCCATCACGGTGCCGACCGACAGACCTTCCGCGAGGGTCTTTTCGGTCACCGATTTCAGCGAGCCCCAGCCACCCGAGGGTTGGTCGTAGGCCTGGATGGTCGGGTTGTCCGTGATCTCGCTGCGATCCATCGCCGGTTCTCCTGGTTTCCGTCCGACATGCGCGAAGGCGGACATCGGGCCGCTGTTCAACGGGCGATGGGCGTCGGCGTTCCTGCCGGGATCACCGAAGGACCGTCAGCCGGCTGCCTTTGCGCAGGAGCGGCGCAAGGCGTCGCATGTCGGCGGGCGAAACCGCGACGCAGCCCTCGGTCGGCCGATATCCTTCTCGCGCCACATGGAGAAAGATCGCGCTGCCCTTGTGACGCCCACGGGATCGGACATTCCAGTCGAGGACGACGACGAAGTCGTAGAGCCGGTCGTCGCGCTGGAGGGTTTCGGCGCCTGCCGAAAAGGGGAAGCGCACCGGCCGGTTGTAGGCAGGATGCGTCGGCGAGTCGCACCAGCCGCTGTCCTGCCTTGTATACGCGACGGCAAGCCCCGTCTTCAGACCGGGCAGCCGGCCGGATCGTGCGTAGGCGCTCAGCACGGCCATGGTCGCGACCGGCGTCGCGCCGTCCCCCTCCCGCTTGAAAACGGAGGTGGCGGCACGGCCGAGGGCGCAACGCATCCTCAGCGCCCCGACCTGAAGGATGCCGAGGCTGGCGCCGAGCGGCGAGCGGCGGACGAGGACGGCGGGTGGGGAGACGCTTTTTCGCATGACGCCGACGAGAATAGACCTATCTTGTCTCACGAATTGTTACACGCGCCGCTTCCGTCCCTGCGAAGGAGGCGGCAGGACAGAAACCGACCAGCCCGGAGCCACAGCATCTCCATGAGCGCACGCAGCATCCTGATCGTCGACGACGACGACGACCTGAGACAGACCCTTGCCGAACAACTGTCTCTCCACGAGGAATTTACGGTTCTGCAGGAGCCGACGGCCACCAAGGGAATTGCTGCAGCACGTGCCGGGCTGATCGATCTCGTCTGCATGGACGTGGGTCTGCCGGATATGGACGGGCGCGAAGCGGTGAAGGTTCTGCGCAAGTCCGGCTTCAAGGCGCCGATCATCATCCTCACCGGCCAGGACACTGATTCGGACACCATTCTCGGCCTCGAGGCGGGCGCTAACGATTATGTGACCAAGCCGTTCCGTTTCGCCGTCCTCCTCGCCCGCATCCGGGCGCAGCTTCGCCAGCACGAGCAGTCGGAGGACGCTACCTTCCAGGTCGGCCCCTACATCTTCAAGCCGAGCCAGAAGGTGCTGCTCGACGACCGCGGCTCGAAGATCCGCCTGACCGAGAAGGAGACCGCGATCATCCGCTATCTCTACCGCGCCGACCGCCGGGTCATCACGCGCGACGTTCTCCTCGAGGAGGTCTGGGGCTACAATTCCGGCGTCACGACGCATACGCTGGAGACCCACGTCTACAGGTTGCGCCAAAAGATCGAGCCGGATCCGTCGAACGCGCGTCTCATCGTGACGGAATCCGGCGGTTATAAGCTGATGCCGTGAGTGGCCGACTTGACGCCGTGCCGCCACGCAGGCGGGATGGCGCGGGCGCATCGGCAGCGATACGACGCGAAGGCCACCGGGAGGGCCGCATTCCATGAGCGAGACGAAGCCGATCCGGATCGGGACGCGCGGCAGTGCGCTGGCACTCGCGCAGGCGAACGAGGTTCGCGCACGGCTGATGGCGGCCCATGGCTACGCCGAAGAGCATTTCGAGATCGTGGTCTTGTCCACCGCAGGCGACCGCATTCTCGATCGGCCGCTGTCGGAGGTCGGGGGCAAGGGCCTGTTCACGCAGGAGATCGAGGAAGCGCTGCTCGAAGCGCGAATCGATCTCGCGGTCCATTCGTCGAAGGACATGGCGACTGCCATTCCCAAGGGGCTGCACATCTCCGCTTTCCTGCCGCGCGAAGACGTGCGCGATGCCTTCGTCGGGCGGACGGCGAAGACGATCGCGGACCTGCCGCAAGGCGCTGTCGTCGGCTCGGCCTCACTGCGCCGGCAGGCGCTCCTGAAGCGGCTGCGTCCGGACCTCCAGCTCGTCATCCTTCGCGGCAACGTGCAGACCCGCCTTCGCAAGCTGGAGGCCGGGGAGGTCGACGCGACGCTGCTCGCCATCGCCGGGCTGAACCGGCTCGGGCTGTCGCATGTCGCGACCGAGCTTTTGTCCGCGGAGGATTTCCCGCCGGCGCCGGGGCAGGGTGCGATCTGCATCGAAAGCCGGGAGGAAGATGCGGCGACGGACGCGCTCGTCGCAGCCATCGCCCATGCCGAAACGACCGTCGCGCTGACGGCCGAGCGCGGCTTCCTTGCCGAACTCGACGGTTCCTGCAGGACGCCGATCGCCGCCCACGCGACGGTGGCGGGCGGCGTCGTCACCCTGGCCGGAATGATCCTCTCGCCGGATGGCGCCGACATGCACCGCACGAGCCGCACCGGCATATCCGACGAAGCCGAATTGCTCGGCCGGGCGGCGGCGCGGGTGCTTCTCGAAGAAGCCGGCGAGGATTTCTTCGAGGGCTGGGCGAAGACCGTCCGGGCCTGACATGGTCCGCGTCCTTATCCTGCGCCCCCGCGCCGAGGCGGAGGAAACGGCCCTCGCGGCCGTCGCGCGGGGCCACGAGCCGTCGATCCTGCCGCTTCACGAGATCGTACCGCACGACGCCGCGCCGCCCGGTCGCGACGTCTCCGGCTTCGTCGCGACGAGCGCTCATGCGCTGCCGGCGCTGGCGGCAGCGTTCGGTGGGGATGACAGACCGCTTCTCGCCGTGGGGTCGCGGACGGCGCGTCTTGCCGCAGACCTCGGCTTCCCCCGGGTCGTGGAGGGCGATGGATCCGGCGAAAGCCTCCTAGCGCCGGCATCGCGGGTTTTTTCGGCCGATGGAAGACCACTCCTCTACGCTGCCGGACGGGTCCGCACCCCGGCGCTGGAAGAGGCGCTCTACAGCGGTGCCGTCGCCGTCCTCGTCTGGGAGGTCTACGATACGCGCCCACTCGATCTCATGCCGCAGACGGTGCTCCACGCGCTTCTGGAGCCTGCGCCGGAGGCGGTGATGCTTTTGTCCGTCGGTCAGGCCGAGGCCTACGGGCAGCTCCTGGCACGCATGCCGCCGGGGACCGCGCCGGAGCCGCGACTGCTCTGCCTTTCGGCCCGGATTGCCGCCGCCCTGCCGGCAGCGCTCTCTGGACGCATCGAGATTTCTGACGAGGCGAGCATGGCTGCGCTTTTCGATCTCCTGCGCTAACCTATGTCGTCGGCATCCGGTGGATTCGCGTCGCCCAAGCCCGTTCGGTGCGGCTTGGACGTAAACGGTCGGCTTGCCGAAGGACGCCGGCAAACCGTGCAACATCGAGCGCAGTTCGACATTCTGTGCTTGCGCGCGAGGTCGCGATGGCGGACGAAAGGGCAAGACCGCATGGTCGCTTCGCACGAGGTGGCATGCGGCATGAGCCGGGATACGCCGGCAGGGGATGAACGGCCGGTGAAACTGGGAAAACGGAGTCCTTTTCGATGAGCAATCCTCCGCGGCGCTCGAAGCCGAGAAAGCCGGGCGCGACGATCGACCTGACGGCGTCGCCGACGCCCTCCGTCGGTTACCCCGGACCGATCTCCCCCGCCGAGGAGCGGCAAGACGGCAGCATTGATTCTGCCGCACCACGGGACGCCGAGACGCGCACCGCCGAAGCGGCGAGCCCCGCCTCGACGAACACTGATGACGGTGTCCCCGCAACGTCTGCTTCGACGCCCGCGAACGCCGTGCGGGAGGGTCCCGAGTCGGACGACGGCGGGAGCGACCGGTCCGCCGCGCAGGCCTTTGCGGCGGAGGAGAGTTTGACGGGGATGCGCGAATCCGAGCGTCCGCAACACGATCTCGACGAGACGATCCTGTCCGCGGCGGTGCCCGATTTCGTCGCCGGCGACGATCGGGATACTCCGACCGAGCCGCCACCGCCGACCTTCGACTACAATCACACGACCCCGCCGCCTGCCGAAAGCCGCGGCGGCTTCGGCTCGGCCTTCGGCGGCGCGGTGCTGGGTGCGGTACTCGCGCTCGCCGGCGCCGGCGCGCTTCAGTATTCCGGCTTTATCCCTGCCCTCAGCGGCGCGGACAATGCCGAAGAACTCGCGCAGTTCGCCCGGACCGGCGACGTGCAGCAGGTAACGACCGATATCGGCACGCTGCGCGGCGAAGTCGAGCAGCTGCGCTCGGCGCAGGCGGCGGGCGGCACCGGC
>JACMIV010000093.1 GCA_014380965.1 Rhizobiaceae bacterium
ATCTCCTACGGCAAGGAACGTCCGGTCGCCGTCTGCGACGACATCTCCTGCTGGTCGCAGAACCGCCGCGCCGTCACGGTGCTGAACGGCGCCGGCAGCTGATCCAACCCGCCAGAGGTTCCTTCATCAACGACATATGGACGGCCCCCTCGAGGGGCTGTCGGCTTTTGTGGTTCGTCCATCCGTCTCTCGTCCGACGCGAAACGCCTCCGGCAAGACCGCGGCGATCGGCCAAAATTTGGCCGAAGTCCGGTCCTCAGTGCTGGTGCCGCAGTTTACGGTCGCGTAAGGCAAGGCGGTGGTGATGGCGAGCCGGGCCTTTGACATCCGGCGACATGCGGCTGGAACGCCGCCGGTTCGCTTTCGCGAAACGGCCGGACTGCCTCGAGAGAAGGACCTTTCCCGCATGAAAATGGTGAATTGGGCACGTCTGGCAGCCACCGCGTGTCTGACGATCGCAGCGACGATGCCGGTCTCGGCACTGACGCTTCCGTTCGGCCTCGGCGCCGGCGGCGACCGCGCGACCGAGCGTGAGCCGCGTCAGCCTGTCGAGCCGACTGTACGATATGCGCAGGCCGGCGACCCTCTGCAGCGCATCAACCAGCTCGAGGAGGACAACCGTCGCCTCAACGGGCGCGTCGAGGAACTCTCGTTCCAGCTTCTCCAGATGCAGGAGCAGCTCCGCAAGATGCAGGAGGACAACGAGTTCCGCTTTCAGGAGCTCGAAGGCGGGCGCGCGAGCGGCGCTGCCGCCAACGGCCAGCGCACCGAGGCGGCCCCACCGCGCACTTCACCTTCAACATCCACGGGAACGGCGGGCGTTGCGACGGGCCTGCCTCCGGCGTCGGCCGAAGAGGACGAGATCGGCTCGCTGCTCGGCGACGGCCTCGATACGTCCGGCCTCGGGACGCCCGGGGCGACGGCTCCTGCGGCAGGTTCCGGCGGACTCAGTGGTTCCGGCACCGTCGCGGCGGTGACGCCGAGCGGGCCGGGCGAGCTCTACGATCTCGCCTACAATTATATCCTGGCCGGCGACTATGAGCTCGCCGAGAATTCCTTCCGCCAATATGCCCAGACCTACCCCGACGCGGCCGACGTTCCCGATGCGGAATACTGGCTCGGCGAGAGCCTCTATCAGCAAGCGAAATACACCGACGCCGCCGAGACTTTTCTCAACGCTCAGAAGCAGCATCCTCAAAGCCCGAAGGCCGCCGAAATGATGCTGAAGCTCGGCATGTCGCTCGCCAAGCTCGACAACCGCGAGACCGCCTGCGTGACCTTTCGCGAGGTCGGCAAGCGCTATCCGCAGATGAGTGCGAACGTGAAGAAGAAACTCCAGTCGGAAACTGCCGCGACCAACTGCTGAGCTTGAGGGGCGCCCGGAGTGTCCTTCGCGCATTCGCACTCACCTTCTTTCCGGGACGGGCTGTCTCGCGATGAAGGGTTCGAGCTCCTCGCCCGGTCCCTCGGCCTTCTCGCGGCGAGATCACCCCTTCGGCTGGGCCGCGCCCCGGTCGAATGCCCGATCTTCGATCCGGCCGCTCCCCTCGTGATCCTCGCCGTTTCCGGCGGCCCCGATTCCCTCGCGCTCCTGCATCTCGCGTCAACCAACGCCGCGCGCCTTCCCGTGCGCTTCCACGTCGTCACGATCGACCACGCCCTTCGCGCCGGCTCTGCTGAGGAGGCCGCGGCCGTCGGAGAGATCGCCCGGTCGCTTGGCCTTGCGCACGAGACCCGGCGCTGGAGCCGCCGGCCGGCGGCCGGAAACCTTCAGGCGGAAGCGCGCCGCGCCCGGTACGAACTCCTGACCGACACCGCTTTCCGTATCGGCGCCTTTGCCGTGATGACGGCCCACCATCAGGACGACCAGATCGAGACGCATTTCCTTGCCGCCGCCAGAGGGGCGGGCGACCGGGGCCTTGCCGGAATGCGTGCGGTCCGCGACCTCGCCCCGGGCCTTGCGCTCCTGCGCCCCTTTCTGGACGTTACCAGCGGGCGCCTCAAACAAACGACGGCCGAGGCTGGGCTTCCTGCCGTCGACGATTCCAGCAACTCAGACGACCGCTTCGACCGCGTCCGTCTGCGAAAACGTCTGGCCTCGGGCGCGCTGGATCGCAACATTGCGTTCGACGCGATTTCCGGCCATGCGGCGCGGCGCGGTGCGACCGACGTGCGCCTAGCCGATATCCTGTCGCGTCTCCTCGACTCCGGCGCCCTCGTCTTCGGGGCGGACGGCAGCCTCGCCTGTCATCGCGATGCCTTCGCTGGAGGTCCGGAAGACCTCATGCACGATCTTCTGTCGCGGTTCCTCGCGGCCGTCTCCGGCCGGGATCATCCGCCGGAGCGGCGAGCCGTTACACGACTTGCATCGCGCATCGCGCATGCGAGAGAGGGCGATGTCGCCACCCTCGGCGGCGTCCGTGTGGACATCGGCGCCGTCGTCGGCTTCGAGCGCGAGTATGGAAGGTCGGGACCTGCGGAAATCAACCTCGTGACCGGTGCGAGGCGCATCGTCTTCGACGGGCGCTTCGACATCGACATCGCCCATTTCACGGCAACCCACGACGGCTCGTCCAAGATGCCTTCACCTGATGCTGTCGCCGGCACGATCGTTCCCCTCGGCCTGCTCGGCAAAGGAAATGCGAGGGAGCGGACCCTTCCGGTGCTCCTGGATCCGGCGCAACGGCCGCTTGGCGCGCATCCGCTTGTTCTTCCCAAGCTCCCCAGCAGTATTCTGCCGCTGAGCGTCCGGCAGCGGGTCACCTGGCGTTGCCTTGCCGATCTCGGGTTGGGAGGCCGCTAACTCCAAAGGTCGAGCCGGCGACACGCGATCGTCATCGCCGTGTCGCAGAACCGATTAACTTCCGAGACGCAAATTGCCGCAAAAGAGCTCTCGGCTGTTGGCAAGGCTTTCGAACGCACCTATCTTGCCGTCAAGCGTAATGGCCGTCCTGGTGACGCCGGCGACGCGGATTTTGGGACCTCCTATGAACCAGAACTTTCGCAATTTCGCGCTGTGGGCAATCATCGCGCTCCTCCTCATCGCGCTGTTCCAGCTGTTCTCCAGCGGATCGCAAGGCGCCGGGGCGCAAGATGTCGCCTATTCGAAGTTCCTGTCCGACGTGGACTCCGGGCGCGTTCGCGCGGTGACGATCCAGGGCCAGCGGATTAGCGGCAACTATACGGATGGAACGAACCCCTTCCAGACCTATGCGCCGAACGATCCGAGCCTCATCTCGCGCCTCGAATCGAAGCAGGTCCAGATCACGGCGGCGCCCCCGAGCGACAATTCGAACCCGATCTGGTCAATGCTGCTCTCGTTCGGCCCCATACTCCTCATTCTCGGCGTCTGGATCTTCCTGATGCGCCAGATGCAGGGTGGTGCCGGCGGCAAGGCGATGGGATTCGGCAAGTCCAAGGCAAAGCTCCTGACCGAGGCGCACGGGCGCGTCACGTTCGGCGATGTCGCCGGCGTCGACGAGGCCAAGCAGGACCTCGAGGAGATCGTCGAGTTTCTGCGCGAGCCGCAGAAGTTCCAGCGCCTCGGCGGCAAGATCCCGCGCGGCGTTCTGCTCGTCGGCCCTCCCGGCACAGGCAAGACGCTGCTCGCTCGCTCCGTGGCGGGTGAGGCGAACGTGCCTTTCTTCACGATCTCGGGTTCGGACTTCGTCGAGATGTTCGTCGGCGTCGGTGCGAGCCGTGTCCGCGACATGTTCGAGCAGGCCAAGAAGAACAGTCCCTGCAACATCTTCATCGATGAAATCGACGCTGTCGGCCGTCATCGCGGCGCCGGCCTCGGC
>JACMIV010000094.1 GCA_014380965.1 Rhizobiaceae bacterium
GCGTTTCGTCTCGCCGAGATCCTCCAGACGCGGGGCAAGGAAGAGCTTGGTGCGCAGCAGCCCGTCGCAGGTCTTGAGAAGGCGCACCGGCCCTGGCCGCTGAGGGAACGGCGTGCGGATTTCCTCTCCGGTGCGGGGCATGATCCGGTCTTCGGAGAGGAGGGGGTCGCGCGCAAGTCCCAGCACGACCGCGATCGCATCGGCGAGCTGCTCTTCGGTAACCACGCCGACGGCGACGAGTTCGCGCCCGATGTCGGTACGCTGGCGTGCCGCCGTCTCCCGCGCCGCGGCGATCTCCGCCGGATCGAGGCCGAGCGCGGAAAGGACCCGCGAGGGAAGATCGAACCGGGTGACGGTCGAAGGCGAGGCCGCACGCAGATCCGTACCGCCAACGTCGCGCTTCAGGCCCGTCGCGGCGATCGCCTCCGGAAGCGCCTTGTCGAGAGGCGCCCCGGGATCGTAGAAGCGGGGCCTCGGGTCCGAGCGGGAGTAGCCCTCCCACGGCGCGGCCCCGTCTTCCATGCGACTGTTCTTAAGGCCAAGCTGTGTCATCGTTCGGAACTCATACACGCAACCGAATGGCGAACATCTTCCGCGAGAAAGCCGCTGCGGAACAGAAACCGGTAAGGGAATGAGTCGACGTGCCGATTCGCTTTAAGATTGCGTTAACGCTCTTCTTCGCCTTTTCCCTGCTGGGTCCCGCAGCGGAAATCGCCGCGGCCCAGGAGGTCGCGACACCGAACTTCTGGGATCAGCGGCAGCGGCTGGGTCGTCCTCCGCTCGCCGACCGCGAGCGCATCCGCTTCCTCACCAGCGTCGACTATCCGCCCTTCAATTTCCTCGACGCGCGCGGCCGTCTCGGCGGCTTCAACGTCGATCTCGTGCGCGCGGCCTGCGAGGAACTCGACCTTCTCGAGCGTTGCCAGATCGAAGCCCGGCCCTTCGCCGAGCTGCTGCCGGCGCTGCAGGCGGGCGATGGCGACGCCATCGTCGCGGGCCTCGGCGTTACCGCGGCCATGCGCGAAACGCTCGCCTTCACGGAAAGCTATTTCCGCTATCCCGCCCGCTTCGTCACTCGGCGGGATCGCGCGTTGGCCGAGCCGATGGCGAGCGCCACCGCCGGCAAGGCCATCGGCGTCGTCGAGGCGAGCGCGCACGGCGCGATGCTCCAGGCCTTCTTTCCGAATGCCCGACGCGTCTCCTTCGCCAGCCGCGACCTCGCCCTCGCCGCGCTCGTCAAGGGCGAGGTCGAGGCGGTCTTCGGAGACGGCGTCGGTCTTTCCTTCTGGCTAGAAAGCGAGGCGGCCGAGAATTGCTGCCTGTTCTCCGGCGGTCCTTATCTGTCCGAGCGCTTCCTCGGCGAGGGACTCGCCATCGCGCTGCCAAAGGGCGACGAGGATCTGCGCCTCGCACTCGACTATGCGATCGGGCAAGTCGTCGTAAAGAAGACCTTCTCGGAACTGATGCTGCGCTACTTCCCCGTCAGCGCCTTCTGACTCCGCCGGGCCGGGACCTGGGCAGATCGAGGCGAAGCTGTGGAATGCGGTGCGCGCTGCCCTTTGATTGACGCGCCGGGCGCGCCGCCATAGAGGGTCGTCTCCGGCTATTTCGCTGCCCCGTTCGGTGTTTGGGCCGCCCACGCCGGCGCTCCGCCATCCAGAGGGTATCATGGCCGCAGACCGGCACGACTTCATCACCGTCACGCAAGCGCTCGTTGCTGAAGCCGAGACTTCGGGCGCCTGGCCATTCGAGGAGGCGCGCAAGATCGTCGCGCGGCTGGAGAGGACGGGCAAGAAGACGGCGCTCTTCGAGACCGGCTACGGCCCTTCGGGTCTGCCGCATATCGGCACCTTCGGCGAGGTCGCGCGCACCTCGATGGTGCGCGCGGCTTTCCGCGTCCTGACGAGAGACGAGGTTCCGACACGGCTCCTGTGCTTCTCGGACGACATGGACGGCATGCGCAAGATCCCCGACAGCGTGCCGGATCGCGCCGTGCTGGAGCCGCACCTGCACAAGCCTTTGACGGCAGTGCCGAACCCCTTCGGCAGCGACCATCGCAGCTTCGCCGACCACAACAATGCGATGCTTCGCCGCTTTCTCGATACGTTCGGCTTCGACTACGAATTCGCGAGCGCGACGGAGTACTACCGTTCCGGCCGCTTCGACGAGACGCTGCTCGCTGCCGCCGCCCGCTACGACGACATCATGGCCGTGATGCTGCCGACGCTCGGAGCCGAGCGGCAGGCGACCTACAGCCCGTTCCTGCCGATCTCGCCAACGACCGGCCGCGTGCTCTACGTGCCGATGCGCCATGTCGACGCGAAGGCCGGAACCGTTACCTTCCTCGATGAGGACGGGACGGAAGCGACGGTTCCGGTGACGGGCGGCGCGGTGAAGCTGCAGTGGAAGCCGGATTTCGGCATGCGCTGGGCGGCGCTCGGCGTGGACTTCGAAATGTTCGGCAAGGACCACCAGACGAACGCCGGGGTTTACGACCGCATCTGCAGCATTCTGGGCGGCACCCCGCCGGAGCACTTCGTCTACGAGCTCTTTCTGGACGAAAACGGCCAGAAGATCTCGAAGTCCAAGGGGAACGGGCTCAGCATCGACGAATGGCTGACCTACGCCTCGCCGGAGAGTCTCGCCCTCTACATGTTCGGCAAGCCGCGGGCAGCCAAGCGTCTCCACTTCGACGTCATCCCGAGGGCCGTCGAGGACTACTACGCCTTCATCGACGCCTACGGTCGCCAGACGCCGCAGCAGCGGTTGCAGAATCCGGTCTGGCACATTCATGCCGGCCAGCCGCCCTCC
>JACMIV010000095.1 GCA_014380965.1 Rhizobiaceae bacterium
GGCCTTCGCGACCTTCGTCGCGCTTCTGCTCGGCCTCGTCGTCGGCGCCGTCGGCGGTCTGGCCGGCCGGCCGAAGCCACTGGCGCGGACGGTTCGCGTCTGAACCGAAGCCGACCTCTGATCCTGAGCCAAACGGCGGGCCGCGCAAGCAGCCCGCCGTTTGGCATTTTCCGCGCCGTGCCGTTTTGGCGCAGGGCTGGTCAAAGCGTCATGCGGCGTCACGGCCCGTCGCAAAATGAGCATGATCGGGAGGCGAAAGGGCTAGCGTACCGTTGCGGTTGCGAACACGATGAGCCGGTCCGATCGGTCGCCGTGCCGGGACGATCCAGTCCCCGACCTTTCTTCCGACGAACGCAAGGATGCTCGAATGCGACGTTTCTCAGCCTTCGCAGTGGCTCGGGAGGCCATCCGGAACCACACGGGCTGGGGCGAGCAGTGGGCGTCGCCCGAGCCGCGCAAGAACTACGACGTCATCATCGTCGGCGCCGGCGGGCATGGCCTGGCAACCGCGTACTATCTGGCCAAGGAACACGGGATCACCGATGTCGCGGTGATCGAGAAGGGCTGGCTTGGCGGAGGCAATACCGGCCGCAATACGACGATCATCCGTTCGAACTACCTCTATAACGAGTCCGCCGGCCTATACAACCATGCGCTGAACCTCTGGGAGGGTCTGTCGCAGGAGCTGAACTACAACGTCATGTTCTCGCCGCGCGGCGTGATGATGCTGTCCCACAATGTCCACGACGTTCAGGTCTCCAAGCGCCACATCCACTCGAACCGCCTCAACGGCGTCGACAACGAATGGCTGACGCCGGAGGAGGCCAAGGCCTTCTGCCCGCCGCTCAACATCTCGAAAGACACCCGCTATCCCGTCGTCGGGGCCGCGCTTCAGCGGCGTGGCGGGACGGCGCGGCACGATGCGGTCGCCTGGGGCTATGCGCGGGCGGCCTCTGCGATGGGCGTCCACATCATCCAGAACTGCGCCGTCACCGGAATCCGCCGCGGCGTGGACGGCTCGGTCAAGGGCGTCGAGACGGCGCGCGGCTTCATCGGGTCGAAGAAGGTCGGCGTCGTTGCGGCCGGCTCTACCTCCAACGTCATGGAAATGGCCGGCGTCAGGATGCCGCTCGAGAGCTTCCCGCTTCAGGCGGTCGTCTCCGAGCCTGTGAAGCCGTGCTTTCCCTGCGTGGTCATGTCGAACACGGTCCATGCCTACGTGTCGCAATCGGACAAGGGCGAGCTCGTCATCGGCGCGGGCACGGACCAGTATCCATCCTACAGCCAGGCCGGCAGCCTTCACATCTTCAACCACACGCTCGACGCCATCGCCGAGATGTTTCCGATGTTCCGGCGCATGAAGATGCTGCGGACCTGGGGCGGCATCGTCGACGTGACACCCGACCGCTCGCCCATCCTCTCGAAGACGCCGGTTCCCGGGCTCTTCGTCAATTGCGGCTGGGGCACCGGCGGCTTCAAGGCGACGCCGGGTTCGGGCAACGTCTTCGCCCACACGATCGCGACGGGCGAGCCGCACCGGATCAATGCCGCCTTCGACCTCGACCGCTTCGTGACCGGCCGCTTCATCGACGAGGCGGCCGCCGCCGCCGTTGCGCATTGAAGGGGGCAAGATGAGCGATCGCGCAATCAACCTGGCCGAACGGCTCAGCTCCTTTTCCGAGCACTGGTCTCCGAAGATCGTGGGCGACTACAACGGCAACGATGTTCTGGTCGTGAAGGTGCAGGGAGAGTTCGTCTGGCATTCACATCCGGACACGGACGACTTTTTCCTGGTGTTGAAGGGCCGATTGATCATCCGCATGCGCGAGGGAGACGTGACGCTTCTGCCGGGCGAGATGTTCGTCGTGCCGAGAGGGGTCGAGCACTGTCCGACGGCGGAGGAGGAAACCCATCTCCTTCTGATCGAGCCGAAGGGCACGCCGAATACCGGCGACCCGGCGACGGCGGCCGTCAAGACGAAGATTTAGGATCACCGGACATGCTTCTCATCCATTGCCCCTACTGCTTCGAAGAGCGGCCCGAGATCGAGTTCCGGCAGTCGGGCGAGGCGCATCTGGCACGCCCCGAGGGGTCCGCCGAGATCGACGACCGAACCATTGCGGAAATGCTCTACTTCCGTTCGAACGGCCGCGGCGTGATCTTCGAGCGCTGGCGGCATGTCCACGGCTGCGGGCGTTTCTTCAACGCCGCCCGACATGCCGTGACCGACGCCTTCCTCGGGACCTATGCGGCCGGGCTTGCCAAGCCCGAGGTCTCCGCGGAGGGATTGCTTGTCTTCGCAGAGGTGCCTTCGACCGCCGCAGGGGGCGAACCCATACCCGGCAAGCCTCGCTTGGGTAAGTCACGATCGCTGATGTCTGGCGATGCGGTGCAGTCGGAGGCTGGACAATGAGCCAGTATCGCGTTCCCGGTCGCGGCCGTCTGCCTGCCGCGCGCCGCATCCCCTTCACCTTCGACGGGAAGCGCTACGAGGGCCTCGAGGGCGACACGCTCGCCTCGGCGCTGCTCGCCAACGGCGTTCATCTGACCGGCCGATCCTTCAAGTACCACCGGCCGCGCGGTATTCTCGGCCACGGTTCGGAGGAGCCGAACGCCCTCGTCGAGGTGAAGCGCGACGAGGCGCGGCGCCAGCCGAACATCCGTGCGACGATGCAGCCGCTCTATCACGGCCTCTCGTCCACCAGCCAAAACCGCTTCCCCTCGCTCGAGTACGACGTCGGCGCGATCAACGGTCTCCTGTCGCGTTTCCTGCCGGCGGGTTTCTACTACAAGACGTTCATGTGGCCGAAATCCTTCTGGCACGATGTCTACGAGCCCTTCATCCGAGCCGCCGCGGGCCTTGGCAAGGCGCCGACGGAGGCCGACCCGGACCGCTACGCCAATCGCTTCGAGCATGTCGACGTCGTCGTCGCGGGTGGCGGACCGGCGGGGCTCTCGGCCGCACTTGCGGCAGGTGAAAGCGGGGCGAGCGTTATCCTCTGCGACGAGGGCGCGGAGTTCGGCGGATGGCTGAAGACGGAAGGAGCCGTGACGATCGACGGCGTTTCCGGCATGGACTTCGTCGCCGATGCCGTCGCGCGGCTGAAGGCGATGCCGCACGTCCGGCTGATGACGCGCACGACGGCCTTCGGCTACTACGTCAGGAACTTCATCGCCCTCAACGAGGAACTGACCGATCACCTGTCCTCGCCCGATCCGGCACTCCCGCGCGAGCGGCTTTGGCAGGTGAGGGCGAAGAGGGTGGTGATCGCGACGGGCGCCATTGAGCGCCCGCTGGTTTTTCCCGACAACGACCGGCCGGGCATCCTGCTCGCCAGCGCCGGCCGGGCCTATCTCAACCATTACGGCGTCAAGGTCGGAAACCGCGTCGTCGTCTTCACCGCGCATGATGCGGCTTATGCTGCGGCAGCCGACCTCAAGGCGGCGGGCGTCGACGTACCGGTCCTCGTCGATCTCCGCGACGAGCCGGACGTGTCGCTGACGCGTCCGCTTCGGGCACTCGGCATCGAGGTGCTGACCGGCTACGGCGTCACTGCCGTAAAGGGATCGAAGCGCATCAAGGGCGTCACGGTCTCGGAGACCAAGAGCGGGCAGGACCGCCGCAGCTTCGACTGCGACGCGCTGCTGATGTCCGGCGGCTTCACGCCGTCGGTCCATCTCTTCTCGCAGTCACGCGGCAAGGTCGTCTTCGATCCCGCGCTCCAAGCCTACGTCCCCGGCTCCGGGGCAGAGGATTGCGTTTCGGTCGGGGCCTGCGCCGGCGAGTTCGATCTTGCTTCGACGATCTCCGCCGCGCGGGCGGCCGGAGCTGCCGCGGCGACCGGCAGATCGGAAGGGGCGGAC
>JACMIV010000096.1 GCA_014380965.1 Rhizobiaceae bacterium
CATGGGCGAGAGACGGCGCGGCGGCCATCGCGAGGCTGAGGAAGCCGGCGAGAATCCTGCGCGTGACGGCAAGCGGCTTGGTCTTCTTCGGGCGTCTCTTGATCAACATGGCGCTCGTCACTTCTTAGTCGTGATGTCGGTCGTCTTGCCGTAGCGGACGATGCGAACCTTGGCCGGGACTTTCGCGCTTTCAAGCAGGAAGGCCGCGTAGCCGGCGGAGCCGGGAACGGAATCCTCGAGCGCGCGCAGCGACAGGACGAGACGCTCGGCCAGCGGCTGGGCCGCCGTCAGGGCTTCGGCCTGGGTCGGGTCGACTTCGAGCGTTGCGGTCGACCCGACGACGACCTTGGCGCCGTTCTGCTCCTCGATCGTCTGGTCGATGGCGAGGACACGAAGATTGGAAAGGATCGTCTCGGTCTCGAGCTCGCCCGTCTCGGCGCCGGCGTCGGTCTTGCGGCGCGTCATGATGACGTCGACATGGTCGTTCGGCAGGATGAAGCCGCCGGCGGAGGTGTCGGCCGAAATCTGTATGGCGAGCGCACGCTTGCCGCTCGGCAGGATCGCCGACATGAAGCCGCGATCGGTCTTGATGAGTTTGGCTTCACGAATTGGTTCGCCGGCAAAAAACGATTGACGCGCGACGCTGCCCTTCAATTCCTGAATTGCGTCGGGGCGGGCGGAGCGGAGGATGAAGGTCGAGCTGACGCCGTCCTCGGGCCACTTCTGCCAGCCGAGCATGTCGTTCACCGAAGTGCCCATCGGCATGTCCCGCTCGGTCACGAGGACTTCCGTCAGCTTGATCGGGGGTTCCGCTGGCGAGGCCGTGATGATCACCGGCTCGACCGGCTCCGGCGCGGACATGGTCAACGCGACGAACCCCGCTCCCGTGGCGGCGAGGAGGGCGACACCAATGACCGCCAGACGCGCTATCTTCATCTCCAACCTCGCAACAGCGCCCGTGAGAAATGGGCAGGCTGGCGATGTTATGAGGCATGAATCCTTAGTTAATGGTTAATGAAGCCCTACCGATCCTCAAGGAGGGTCACGAACCGTTAAGCATGGCGAGGATCGCACGCCGCCGAGTGCGGTAACGCGGGAGACTGCTCTATCAGGCGAAGCCGCGAACCGCGATGTCGACCCAGTCGCTCGAGGAATAGACGGTGAGACCGGCGGCGCCGAGGCCGATCCCATAAGGGATGCCGGTCGTCTCTTCGAGGAGATGGTCGACGAAGTCGATGCCGGTGACGGGGAGGATCTGCCCGCGGATCATCAGGAGGCCGAGCGTCAGGAGGCCGCCATAGATCGAACCGATGAGCATGTAGTCGAGAAGGTCCATCGTCGGGCCGAACCAGAGTGCGGTAGCTGCCATGAGCTTGGCATCGCCGCCGCCCATCCATCCCGCGGCGAAGCAGCCGATTCCTACGGCAAGGACCGCGGAACCGACAAGGAAGTGGAGGCCGATCGTCTCGACGGGCGTGCCCACCGCGAGCGCAAGGCCCGCGAAGGCGAGGACTAAAACGCCCGACACCCGGTTCGCGATCGTCATCGAAACGAGATCGGAGAACGCGGCATAAGCCATCGCGAAGGGAAAGACCACGAGGAGGGCGGCCGAGATCATATCGTCTCCGGTGTCGGATCGGCAAAGGGGGCGCGCGGGCGCCCTTTTGGGCTCCCGCGCCGGCCAGTGGTGCGCTTCAGGAGCCTTTCATCGCCGTTCCGACCTTTGCGAAGGCGGCGGTGATGTCGGTGTTGAGCGTCGCGAATATGGCGATGAGAACCGTCGCCATGATGCCGGCGATGAGGCCGTATTCGATGGCGGTGGCGCCGGATTCATTCTTGAGAAAGCGATGGACGATTTGAGACATGGAGAACTCCTTCGGTCTCGGGTTGCGGCGAAAGCAGGCATCCGTCGATACGGTCTCCGCCATTCGCCCGAAACTCGGCAGCGAAGTCTCGTTTCGAGCAGTTTGGTGTGGGGGCGGCGGGTTTCCCCGCCTGCCCCCGTGCCGGTTCAGGCACCCTTCATGGCGGTGCCGATCTTGCCGAAAGCGGTCGTGAGGTCGGTCTTGAAGGTCGCGAAGACGGCGATGAGGATCGTGGCCATGATGCCGGCAATAAGGCCGTATTCGATAGCGGTCGCGCCGGATTCGTTCTTGATGAAGCGAGCGATGAGGTTGGACATGGGAAACTCCTTGAGGTCCGTATTTGGAGAAGCACAACCGCCGACGTGTTCTCCGTCGATCGGATGAGCAGACCTTAGCCAACCGCCGTTTCGTCTGGCTTAAAGAAGATGCTTAAACTTTCAGTATCGCGGGCGAGAATGAACGCAGTGAACGAATGCTGAAGGTCGGTCTGCCATTTAAGCCTTTTTTCACCTTGCGAAGGCTAGTCTCGGGAACAGTTGCAGTTTCAATGCGGGCCAGATGCCGATGCCGATGCTCAGGACGACCCGCCGCAGTCTCTTCCTCGGGGCGATGCTCGCCGCGATCTTCTGCCCTGCAGCCACAGCTTCCGCCGCCGGCGAGAGAGACGCAGAGGCCCGTCTCAGCGTCTCCGTCGACCACGCGCGTGTGGTCAAGATCGACCGTATCGCCGAAACCATCATCATCGGAAATCCCTCGATCGTCGACGTGACGGTTCACGATTCCGAAACCCTGGTGCTGACCGGCCGCTCCTTCGGCATCACCAATCTCATCGTGCTCGACCGCGACGGCAACGCCATCATCGACGAGGAAGTCGCGGTCCACAGTTTCGAGGACTCCACGGTACGGATCTACCGCCAGGCCGCGCGCACGACGTATGCCTGTTCGCCGCAATGCGAGCCGACCGTCACGATCGGCGACGACACGAATGCCTTTGCCGCGGCCGCTGGCCAGTTCGACATCCGACAGGGCATGGCACTCGGCCTCGCGAAATAGTCGAGCCAGTCGAAGCAACGGGTTAACCGTCCCGCTCAATCGTTTCGAAAGGGTTCCTCCTGTAGGGAAAGAACCCATGTCGCTCCATCGATCCCGGCCTTTGCGAATGCGGCCTCTGCCCGGCAGCACGATGCCGCGACAGCCGTCTGCTGCCGGCAGGCCGGCCCTCGCGCCATTCGGCCGTTTCCGGCGCGATCGAAAGGGCGTTGCGGCCGTCGAGTTCGCGATCCTCGCCATTCCCTTCTTCGTCACCGTCTTCGCAATCGTCGAGACGTCGCTCGTCTTCCTCGCCGAGCTCACGCTCGATCAATCGGTCGATCGCGTCGCCCGCAAGGTCCGTACGGGCGAACTCGAGCGGAAAGGGGCGGACGAGGCGGC
>JACMIV010000097.1 GCA_014380965.1 Rhizobiaceae bacterium
ATTGAAGCACGCAAGCTCGGCATCGAGATGCTGGAGAAGGTGGGGCTCGGCCACAAGGTGGACGAGGTTCCCGAGCGGCTTTCCGGCGGGCAGCAGCAGCGCGTGGCAATTGCCCGCGTGCTGGCGATGCAGCCGAAGCTCATTCTCTTCGACGAGCCGACTTCGGCGCTCGACCCCGAGCTCGTCGGTGAGGTGCTCGCCGTCATGCGCAAGCTCGCGGAGGAGGGGCGGACCATGATGATCGTCACCCACGAGGTTCAGTTCGCGGGCGACGTCTCGGACCGCGTGATCTTCATGGATCACGGACAGATCGTGGAGGAGGGGCCACCGCTAAAGGTGCTGCGCGATCCTACGCTCGAGCGCACCCGCCTGTTTCTCAAGAAGATTCTCGAACGGACCGAGTAGGCATTCGTATGAAAATCGTCGGCATCGAGACGATCCCCGTCAGCGTGCCCTATCGGCAGGCCGAGCGCAGTTTCCGGGTGCAGCGCGGCGGCGTCAGCGACGTCATCGTGAAGCTCGTCACGGATACCGGCCTCGTGGGTTGGGGCGAAAGTTGCAGCGGCGCCGATATTGCGTCGATCGAGGCGGCCGTGCGCGCGATGGCGCCTTTCGTGATCGGCAGAGACCCGTGGGAGACCGAGGCGATCGCCCGCGATGTCTTCAAGATCGGCCTCTGGGACTATCGCATCGGCACGGGCAACTTCGCCTATGCCGGCATCGACATGGCGCTCTGGGATCTCTGCGGCAAGGATTGCGGCCAGCCGCTCTACCGCCTGTTCGGCGGCGCCATGCGGAGCGAGGTCGACTACTTCTATTATCTGACGGTAGGCACGCCCGAAGAGATTGCGGAACAGTGCCGTGATGGAGTCGCGCGCGGCTACAGCGTCTTCTACCTGAAGGTCGGCGTCGATTGCGCGGCCGAGGAGGCGATGCTGGTCGCCGCTCGCCAGGCGCTCGGAGCCGACCGCAAGATCCGCATCGACGCCAACGAAGCGTGGACGGTCGCGGAAGCTTCGCGGCTGCTGACGCGCTGGAACGACCTCTTTGGCATCGATCTCGCCGAAGCTCCGGTCAAAGCCTTTCCGCACTCCCTCATGCAGACCTTGCGGCGGATGACGCCGGTGGCGCTTTGCGCCAACGAGGGGCTCGGCAGCGAAGCCGACGTCCTGCGTATGATCGCCGCCGAATCGACGGATGTGCTCTGCTTCAGCAGCTACTGGGTCGGAAGCCTCCGCCGCTTCCATACTCTGGCGCAGCTCGCCCACCTGCAGGGGATCGGCGTCTGCAAGCATACGCATGGCGAGCTCGGGCTCGCCGCCGCCGCCGCGCATCACGTGATGCTGGCGCTTCCGAACACGGTCCACGGATGCCAGCAGACCGCCTCCATCATGGGGGACGACATTCTTACTGAGCCGCTGCCGATCGCGGCCGGGCCGCGCTGGGGAATTCCGGAGAGGCCGGGCCTCGGCGTCGAGGTGGACGAAGCGAAGCTCCGGCTTTTTGGCGAAGCATACCGGCGCGACGGGCAATTCCTGCCCTACAGCGCCTGACGAAAGAGGGACTTGGAACATGAAGGTCGTGAAGACGCATCTCCCGAGCGAGGAAGCGCCGATCGAATGGGCCACCATGGCGGACGGCGTTCTCTACACCGCGCAGATCCCGATCCGCGAGGACGGCTCGATCGAGTCGGGCTCGATCGAAGCGCAGGCAGACCTGACCCTCTCCAACCTCAAGCGGACGCTCGAGGCCGCCGGCGGGACGCTGGACGACGTGACGCAGGTGCTTGTCTACCTGACGGGGAAAGAGCACTTCCAGGACATGAACGCCGTATATCGCCGCTACTTCTCAAAGCCATTTCCGAACCGGGCCA
>JACMIV010000098.1 GCA_014380965.1 Rhizobiaceae bacterium
CACTTCCAAGAAATGTTTCGGCTGCCGAAGTTGCGAAAAAGTTCGCCATGAATGCCTCCTGAGAACGCGTGTCGGGACCGTAGCGGATATTTGTTAAGGCAAAACGGCGCTGTCGTCAGTAATTGAACCGATCTGTGGTTTTACCGTATTTGACCCTTGCGGAGGCCGCTTCAGTCCTTGGCACGCTCGACATAGGAGGCATCGGCCGTGAGGACGACGATGCGCGTGCCGGTGCCGACGTGGGGGGGCACGGAGGTGCGAAGGCCGTTGGAGAGGATCGCGGGTTTGTAGGAGGAGGAGGCCGTCTGGCCCTTGGTGACGGGTTCCGTCTCGACAACCTCGAAGGTCGCGCGTTGCGGTAAAACGATCGAAATGGCGACACCGTTGTGGACGGAAACGGCGACGGCCATGCCTTCGAGGAGATAGGGCGCCTGGTCGCCGACGACGGATTCCGTCACCGCGACCTGGTCGAAGGTCTCCGGGTTCATGAAGTGAAAGCCTTCCGCGTCTGCATAGAGGAAGGTGTGGTCGCGCTCCTCGACGAAGGCACGCTCGACCTGCTCGGTCGTGCGATAGCGCTCGGAAACCTTCACGCCGTCCGAGATGCGGCGCATGTCGAGCTGCGTCACCGGGGTTCCCTTGCCGGGATGGATGTTCTCGGCCGAAAGGATCACGTAGAGCTTGCCGTCCTGATCGACGACATTGCCTTTGCGGAGCGAACTGGCGATCACCTTCAAGAGACTGATTCCTAGTAGAGACGGGGTTGGCAAACTGGCTCGACGAGCCCTTGGCAGCGCGGTAACCCATCTTGCCCGCGACCGCCAGTCGCTATCTTCACGCCGGACGATGCATCGATGACAGAAGCCTCTCCCTGGTGGACCCCTGACGTCCACGCCGACCGGCGCCCGCGCCTTCTCGCGCGCAACGCCATCAAGGCCGCCGCAAGGGCGTGGTTCGGGGAGCGCAGCTTCACCGAGATCGAGGCCGCCGCCCTCCAGCGCTCCCCCGGCAACGAGGCGCACCTGTGCGCTTTCGCGACCGACATGACCGAGCCGGACGGCGCGCGGACGCCGCTCTATCTCCACACCTCGCCGGAGTTTTCCGCTAAGAAACTCCTCGCTGCGGGCGAAAGGCGGATCTTCAGCCTCGGTCCGGTCTACCGCAACGGCGAGCGCGGCGCGCTGCACCAGCCGGAGTTCGCGATGCTCGAATGGTATCGCGTCGGGGAAACCTACGAGAGCCTGATGGCGGACTGCGCCGCGATCATCGCGCTCGCCGCCGAGACGGCGGGTGCGCGGGGCTTCTCCTTCCGCGGCCGAGACGCCGATCCCTTCGCCACGCCCGAGCGCATCACGGTAGCGGAAGCCTTCGCGCGCGATGCAGGAATCGACCTCCTTTCGACCCTTGGGCCGGACGGAGAGACGGACCGGGATGCGCTCCACGCCGCCGCGCTCGCGGTTGGCATCCGGGCGGCACCAGACGATACCTGGGCCGATGTCTTCAGCAAGGTGCTCGTGGAGAAAATCGAGCCGTTGCTTGGCACCGGTCGGGCGACGATCCTCTGCGAATATCCGGTCTCGGAGGCCGCGCTCGCCCGTCCCTCCCCTGCCGATCCCCGCGTCGCGGAGCGCTTCGAGGTCTATTGCTGCGGCGTCGAACTCGCCAACGCCTTCGGCGAGCTGACGGATGCCGCCGTCCAGCGCCGCCGGTTCCTTGCGGAAATGGACGAGCGGGAGCGGGTCTACGGGGAGCGCTATCCGATCGACGAAGCGTTTCTCGATGCGCTCGCCATCATGCCGGAGGCGAGCGGCATAGCGCTCGGCTTCGACCGCCTGGTGATGCTCGCCGTCGGGGCGCGTCGGATCGACGAGGTGATCTGGACGCCCGTGGCAGGGCCTCTCCCATGAACCGGACCTTAAGGACGGCAGCTGCGCTGGTCGATGCAGGCTTTGCTTCGGTGGAACGGCTGGCGGCACTCGAGAAGGTCGCCGCGCGCTACGCGGTCTCCCTCACGCCGGCGATGGCGGACCTTATCGAAGACGACGGCGACGGGATCGGCCGGCAGTTCCTGCCGCGCGAGGAGGAGCTCGAGACCTCGGCCGAAGAGCGCGCCGACCCGATCGGCGACGCCGACCATACGCCTCTCCCCGGCATCGTCCACCGCTACGCAGATCGGGTGCTCCTGAAGCCTCTGCATGTCTGCCCGGTTTACTGCCGCTTCTGCTTCCGGCGGGAGGTCGTCGGCCCGGAGGGCTCGGGCAGCCTGACGGAGCCCGAACTGGAAGCCGCCTTCGACTATATC
The DNA here is from genome assembly GCA_014380965.1 of Rhizobiaceae bacterium. GTDB lineage: Bacteria > Pseudomonadota > Alphaproteobacteria > Rhizobiales > Rhizobiaceae > Plantimonas. The sequence goes on from JACMIV010000098.1 coordinate 2,303, forward strand.
GAGGCGCGTCCGGAGATCTGGGAGGTGGTCGTCACGGGCGGGGACCCCTTCGTCCTGTCGCCCCGCCGCCTCGCCGCGATCACCTCCCGGCTCGGCCGGACCGAGCATGTGAAGGTCCTACGGTTCCACACGCGCGTTCCCGTGGTGGAGCCTTCGCGCGTCGATGCGGCGCTGATCGGGGCGCTCAAAGGCTTCGGGCGGGCGGTCTTCGTCGCACTCCACGCCAATCATCCCCGCGAGTTCACACCCGCCGCCCGGCAGGCGATCGCAGACCTCGTCGATGCCGGAATCCCAATGGTCAGCCAGACGGTGCTCCTTGCCGGCGTCAACGACGATGCCGAGACGCTGGGCGCCCTGATGCGCGCCTTCGTCGAAAACCGTGTCAAACCCTATTATCTCCATCACGGCGATCTGGCCCCGGGAACGGCGCATTTTCGAACGACGATCGGGAAAGGCCAGTCCCTCCTGCGGAACTTGCGCGGGAGCCTCTCCGGCCTTTGCCAGCCGAGCTATGTCCTCGACATTCCCGGCGGATACGGCAAGGTGCCGGTCGGTCCGACCTACCTCGAAGCGCGTGGCAAAGACTGGACCGTTGCCGACCCCGACGGCGGACTGCATTCCTATCCGCCCGCTGCCGACGCTTGAGCGATCGCGGCCGCGCATTTGCCGCCTTCGACAGCCCTCCTTTCACCAAGGCCACATGCTCATGCTTTCGATCGATCCGTCTTGACCGACACCTCGCTGCCCAGTCAGGCCGGGACTCCGGACCTTTCCCTGTCCGAGCTCGGCTGGGCGGAGTTCTTCGAAGGTCAGATCAGCGATGACGAGAGGGCGCTGGTTCCGCTCCGCATCGCGTCCGTCCACCGTTCCCGCCTCTCCGGGCTCGGGACGAACGGTCCGGCCCCCATCGTCCTGCCGCCGAAGACGAGCACAGGGGATTTCGCGGTCGGCGACTTCGTGCTCGTCGAGGCGCGGACCGCCCTCTTCCAGCGCCGCCTCTCACGCCATACCGTTCTCGAACGGCGCACCGAGGGCGGGCCGACGCCGCAGCTCGCGGCGGCAAACGTCGACACGCTCTTCATTGCGACGTCCTGCAATGCCGATTTCAACCCGGCGCGGCTCGAACGCTACCTGGCCCTCGCAAACCAGGCCGGCACGACGCCGGTGATCCTCCTGACCAAGGTCGACACGATCCCCGACGCCTCGTCCTTCGTCGAAAGGGCGAAAGCGCTGCAGACCGATCTCGAGGTGGTGACGCTCAACTCCCGCTCCGCAGAGGCGGCGGCGGCCCTTGCGCCCTGGTGCGGCATGGGACGCACTGTGGCGCTCGTCGGCTCCTCGGGCGTCGGCAAGTCGACGCTCGTCAATACGCTGGCAGGCGGGGCGATCGAGCGTCCGCAGGAAACCGGCGGCATCAGGGAGAGCGACGCGAAGGGGCGGCATACGACGACGGCGCGCTCGCTGCACCGGATCGCCGCGGGCGGCTGGGTGATCGACACGCCGGGAATGCGGACCCTCCATGTCAGCGATGCGGCCGAAGGGATCGACCGGCTGTTCTCGGAGATCACCGAGCTTGCCCCGCTCTGCCGCTTCCGCGATTGCACCCATGCGCACGAGCCGGGCTGCGCTGTCCTGGCCGCCGTCGCGGACGGACGCCTCGACGCCGAGCGCCTCGGGCGATGGCGCAAGCTTCTCGATGAAAACCGCGACCGCACGCCCGATCCTTCGCCTCGCGGCCAGGTGGCTCCGGGAGCGCGCGGCAGGAAAAGGTGAAGGCTTTCCAAGCGACTCTTGGGCCGGTGACACGATATCAGGGATGGGAGTCGGCAGTCGAACTCTTCGATGCCGGCGGGTCATGAAGCGGCATCTCCTCTTCGGTGGGCGCAAGGCCATAGGGCGCCACGAGCGCCCAGACATGCGCGGGCACCATGGTGCGCATCCGCTTCGGGAAGGCCCGGCGCAGATGAAGGACGGTCTCGATCGCTTTCATCTCGACGCGGGTGCGGGCAAATTCGAGACCCCGTGGACCGATCCGCGGCATCAGCCAGCCGACGATCGGGCGCAACCAGTTCGGCATAGCCCGCAGCGGCAGCCCGCCGGCGGCACGCTCCACGTTAGCGAGGAACCCCGTAACGGCGCCCTTGCGCCTGCCGGCGCTTCCGGGCTCGGAGATTTCAACCTCATCGCCGAGAAGGCCCAGCAGCTCCTCGCCTCGCTGGTTGCGCACGATCAGCCATTGCTCGCCCTGCCCGCCCATGTAACCGACCGTGATGTCGGCCAGCACGTTGGTGTAGTCGACGCAGGTGCGGCAGGTCATGGGAAAGAAATCGGGCGGGAGCTTCGAGATCGGAAGCTGCAGGAACGGCACCTCGCGGACGCGGCCGTCCGCAAATCGCAGCTCGACGTGATAGTCTGCCCGGAACTCGAGGTAGACGATATCGTCCGGATCTTCCGACAGGAGCGCCAGAAACTCGTGGAAACGCTCCGTCGTCGTATTGTCCGAGCACGGCGTGCCGATGACGGTGATGCGCTCGAATCCGAACTCGGCCTGCAGCGCCCGGAGCGCGTAGACCTGGCAGGGAATGCCGATCACGGCAAGGCGCCGATGGCCCATGGCGCGGGCCGGCTCGAGAAGCTGCAGGAGCGGCGCGTAGCCCATCCGCATCCCGCGGCAGGCAGCCATGTCGGCGGCTTTCGTGACGATGACCGGCACCGGCCGCCAGCGGTCGTCCGGGTCGGGCGCCATGGTCAAGACGCCGTCCACTTCGCCGGTTTCGAGAAGTCGCTCGGCAAGCCGTGTCGTGATCCCCGTCCACTGGGCGCCGGCAGCCGGGTGCTTGAGCTTTGCGCGCACCATCCGCCGAAAGGGGCCGAAGAAGAGCTCGTCGGTTCGAGCCGCGTCGCGTGCCCGCCCGTGGACCTCTCCCTCGAGACGCGGGTAATCCGGCTTGATGAACTGGCATGCGCGCCCGCAGCGCGACGGGTCGTCCATGCGCGAGACGCCGCAATCGGTACAGAGCGAGCGAAACGGCGCCGACTGATTTGCCGGCGCGGGCAGCTCCCGGGCCGATAGGGGGATCTCCTGGACCGAAGCCGTCATTGCATCCCTCGCTGCACGGACGATCCGGGCGGATCACTCAACCGTCGTTGCGAAGCTGGCATACGGACGCTGCGCAACCAAGCACGAAGTGCACGATGGGGATCGACGATCGTCGACGACGATGTGCTCGCGCGCATGAACAAAATTTTCGCATGGCTCGCCGAAGTCTCTATCCGTTTGGAGCCGGCTGGTGCGACGAGCTCCCAATGAACGGTCACGAAAACGTCCGCACATCCTTGCGTTCACGAACGGCTTGTTTCGATGCCCGGTGGACGGCGGGCGGAAAGGATCGTGAAAAGTACGATGGCGGTCTCGCCAAACTCCTCCGGCGTTTCATATCGCATGGCAGAATGCCGCAGCCCGTGAGGGGAAAGCGGGTGCTAGCGTCCTCACGCGGGGCACTTTTTGAAAATGGGGAGAGAAGAATGACGACAGCGACGATGGCGCGGGACAAAGATTTGCTGAAGGTGGCTGCATGGATGGCGATGATGCCGATCCTCGTCGCTTGGCCGATCCTCTCGACGATCGCATTCCTCAGCCTTTTTGTCGAAGGCCAATCGCCGGTCGTCTATGCCGTCCAGGCGCTGCTTTTCGTTAGCGGCTTCTGGACGTTTCTCGCCGGATATCTCTTCGTGCAGTCCGTCAAGCGATCGGAAGATTCCGCTTCCGCGGCACCGGCAGCTTCCATAGCCGGGCGTGGGCTGGTCGTTGGGAGCTACGTGTTGGTCTGGACCTTCTTCTACGTGATCGCGGCCTTCGCCAGCAGCTGAGTGGCCTGCCGGACGGCAGGGCTCCCGAAGGCCCGCCCGATGCTATAAGCACCCGTCGACGCCCTGATTTCTACACCGGGCGCGGGACGGGACGAGATGGAAAGAGGTCGGGCCAGAGGTCGGGGCTGGGAGCCAATCGAGCCGCCTCTGTGCGCCTGTGCGTCGCGTGCCGGGACGGGCGCGGCGTGAGTCGCTCGGCCGAGCCGCATCGCGTGATGTTCCTCTACTGGGGCCGGCGGGGAGCACTGGTGCGCTTCGCGCTCGAGGCGTGGCGCGCGGCGGCAGCCGAGTCGCTGCTCGATCCGACATTGTCCGTCGCGCGCAGCAACGAGCGTTTCAGCGAGTTCGAGGCGTTCGGCGGCCGCCTCTTTCCCGTCTCCACCTTCCAAACCAGCCGGGAAGCGCTCGTGCGGTCGCTGTCTATCGGGGGTCTGCGCCGCGACCTTCTCGCCCGGCTGCGGCTTGATCGCACCCAGACGGCGGTCACGCTCCTTTCGCACGTCTGGAGCCCGCTTGTCGCGCCCGTCTTCCGCAAGGCGGGCGTCAGGACGGTGACCCTCGTCCACGATGCGGATCCGCATCCCGGGGACCGTACGGGCCTTCTTCAAAACTGGTATCAGCGCGATATCGCCAAAGCCGATCGGATCGTCACCCTGAGCCGGTCGGTGCGCGATAGCCTCGTCACCGACAATGGGCCTCCGCCCGCGAAGATCCTGACCCTTCTCCATCCAGACTTCGCATCGTCGCGGCCCGGCGGCGCTCCAAACGCTGCAAAGCAGGGTCCGTTCCGCCTCCTCTTCCTCGGCCGGATCCTTCCCTACAAAGGGCTTGGCCGTGCGATCGCGGCCGTCGAAATTCTGCACGCGCGCGGGATCGACGTCAGGCTCAGCATCTACGGCGAAGGCGACGTCGAGCCCTATCGCCAGCGGCTCGGCGCGCTCGGCGCCATCGTCGTGAACCGGTGGCTGTCAGACGACGAAATCGACACGGCGCTCGCCAGCCACGACGCCCTCGTCTTGTCCCATGTCGAGGCGAGCCAATCCGGCGTCGCGGCGCTCGCGCTGGGCAGCGGCCTGCCGATCGTTGCGACCCCCGTCGGCGGCCTCGTCGAGCAGGTCACGGACGGCGAGACGGGGGTTCTTGCCGCGGGTACCGACCCCGCCGATATCGCCTTCGCGATCGCCCGACTTGCGGCCGACGGCACACTGCGTCGGCACATCTGCAGCGTCATCGCCGCACGCCGGGCGGGGCGCTCAATGCAGGCCTTCGTCCATGCGCTGGCGCTGCACCTTTCGCGGGGGTAAAGGCGGTCGGGCAGTCGGCATCCCTCGATGCCCATCACGCCGGTTGATTTCGGCGTGCCGATCGCATCACCTCCGCCGCGGCATCGCATTGCAGCATGTCGAAGCCGATTGACTGTGCCACTTCCCTTCGGAGACGCGACCATGAACTCCCTCAAATTCGGCACGAGCGGCCTGCGCGGCTTGGTCACCGACCTTCTGGGATGGCCGAGCTATGCGTATGCGACCGCCTTCCTGCGGTCTCTCGGAGCAGGCGACGTGTCCGGGGCTCGCCGGGAGGTGCTGATCGGCCGGGATCTGAGGGCCAGCAGCCCCGAGATCGCCGCGGCCTGCATCGCGGCGGCTCATGCGGAGGGCTGGGTGCCGGTCGATGTCGGCGCCTTGCCGACGCCTGCCCTTGCCCTCGAAAGCCTGTCGCGGGGGGCGGCAGCCATCATGGTGACCGGCAGCCACATCCCCGACAACCGCAACGGACTGAAGTTCTACACCGCCGAGGGCGAAATCACGAAGTCGGACGAGACGGCGATCCTCGCAGCGCTCGACGGCGTTCTTGCCGAAGTGGGGGCAAACCCGCCGTCGCCGGTCTTGCATCCCGCGCCCGAGGACACGGCCGAGGCAAGCGTCCTCGGCCGGTATCGCATGCGTTACACCGAAGCCTTCGCACCCGATTGTCTGAGCGGCCTCACCGTCGGCATCTACCAGCACAGCACGGTCGCCCGCGATCTCCTCGCCGATCTCGTGTCCGCGCTCGGCGGGACGGCCGTGCCATTTTCACGGTCCGAGGCCTTCGTGCCGGTCGACACCGAGGCCCATCGCATCGAAGACCTCATCCTTCTCGGTGCCTTCGCGAAGGCCAACAAAGTCGACGCCATCGTTTCGGCCGACGGCGACGCGGACCGGCCGCTGATCGCGGACGCCGATGGGCGCGTCCTTCGCGGCGACGTCATCGGCCTCCTCACGGCGCTCGACCTCCGCGTCGACACGATCGTCACGCCCGTGACGTCGATTTCCTCGATCGAGCGGGCAGTCGCGCCCTCTGCCGTTGCGCGCACGCGCGTCGGCTCGCCCTATGTGATCGCCGGCATCGAAGCGGCGGTGGCGGCAGGGCGGCAGGGCGTCATCGGGTTCGAGGCGAACGGGGGCGTTCTTCTCGGCACGGATGCCTTTCGCGACGGCCGGTTGCTCGCTCGGCTCGCCACACGCGATGCCGTCCTGCCGATCCTGTCGATTCTCGCGTCGATCCGAACCGATGGACGCCCGCTCTCGGCACGCGTCGATGGCCTCGGGATCGGCGCTGCCGGCGCTCACCGGCTGCAGAACACGCCGCCCGCGGCAAGCGGAGCGCTGCTGGCCGCTCTCGGCGGCGACCGGAGCTTCGCCGAGGACTATTTCCAAGAGATCGGCGCCATCGCGGGTGTCGACACGCTCGACGGCGTCAGGACCCGGTTTGCCGACGGGCGTATCGTCCACTACCGCGCTTCCGGAAACGCGCCGGAGCTGCGCTGCTATGTCGAAGCGTCCGACGAAGCGGACGTGGAGTCGCTGCTGCGCTGGGGCCTCGACCGCGCCGGCCGGTTCCTGCAACAGAAAGCGACGACCTGAAAGCGATCAGGGCGGATTGCCGCCTCCGGCCTGTAGCGCGGCTCCTATCGACAGGCCCGCTGGGTCAAAAACGCCCCGCTGCTCCCTCTTAGCGAAGCTGCGGGGCGATCTCCGAGCGATCCTAGAACTGCAGGCGGAGCTGACCCGTGAGGCCGGCGCCCTCGGTCTTGTCGCCGACCGCGAAGTCGGCGCGGATGGCGCCGGTGACGTCGTCGATGCCGAACTTGCTGTCCTCGACGATGGCGCGGTAGTTCAGACCGATGCTGAATTCGCCGTAGGTGCCGATATTGTCAGTTTCGACATTGGCGGTCAGTCCGTTCCCGTCGTCGAAGGACGAAACGATGTCGTCGCCGAAATCGTTATAAATCGTGCCGGTGATGAACGGCTGCAGAGCCTCTGTGCCGCTTTCGAGCAGGATGGCCTTCGAGAGCGTGACGCTGCCGTAGCCCATAAGGCTCATCGTATCCTCGAAATTCAGCGTCCCGAAATCTGTATTGATCGAGGACGTGTCCGTGTTTGCATAGCTGAGGCCGACGGTCGGCGTCACGTTGGCGTCCTCGGCGATTTCGAAGGAGTAGCCTGCGCTGCTGTTGATCGAAAAGCGCTTGGAGTTGGCCTCGAGTTCGTTCTCTCCGAAGGTCGGCGCGAGAATGTCGAACTCGGTGTAGTCGTATCGGGCCTGGATCTCGGCGAAGAAGCTTTCGCGCGACACGGTGACGTAGGTGCCGATGAAGCTCGTCGTGAAGTCGGTGTCGTTGGCGACGCCCTGCTGCTCCGCGTTGCCGGCGTTGTAGCCGCCGGTGACGCCGACGTTCACGTTCCAGCTGCTGTCGTTGATGTTGAAGCGGCCGATGTCGAAGCCCATCTGCACGCCGGCGTAGTCGAGACCGATCTTGGCGTCGGAGGAGTCGCTGGAGCCGTCGGGATTGACGACGAAGCTCCCGGCCGAACTCGTCACCGTTCCGCCGATCGCCCTGATCCAGGGCGAATAGCCCGTCGCGTTGGCCTCCGGCTGAATCGGCGCGGACACGAAGCTGCTCGACGGGCGCGACAGCGCCGCCGCGATGAGCGACTGCGAAGCCGCAAGACTGGCCGCAAAGCCGCCGACGGCATCGGAATTCAGCGACGAGCTGACGATCCACTGGTTTCCGGAGGCGGAAAGCTCGTAGTCGACGGGGCCGGAGTTCTCCGTCGCAAGGCGCGTCCCCGATAGGCCGTTGCTGCCGAAAGTCGTCGGCGAGTCTCCACTGTAGCCGCCGCCGAAGCTTGCGATCACGATCGGGCTCGACTGAAGCCCGAAACGGCCGGTGGCATTGGTGTTGTTGAACACGATGTTCGTGGCCGAACCCGTTCCGGTTCCTGAGACGACGAGCTGATCGCTCGTGCCCGCAGTGCCAAAGTCGGCATCGATGACGAGAGTCGATCCGCTACCGGCCACGAAGTTTCCGCCGATGGTGAGGCGGTCGCCGGCAGTGCGATTTTCGTTCGTCGTAATCTCCGATCCGCTGGTCGCACCGATCGCCACCGAGTCGAGATCGATCGTTCCGGAGTTCGAAAAGGTTGCCAGCGACGAGAGGCTCGTGTTGCCGTTCGCGAAGACCTCTCCGAAGTTCTGGAAGCTGCCGGCAGAACCACCGAGCGTCGAGGTCGAGCCGGCGCCAAGCGTCACGGTGCCGCCGGACGCATTGACGATATCGAGCTCGGTGCCGGCAGACGCAGTGAAGAACCCGGCCAGCGCGCCACCATCGGCGTTCGTGAAGGTGCTCCGCCCGCCGGTGACCTCGAGAGCAAGGCCCGAACCGCCGACCGTACCGGTATTCGTGACGTTGAAGCTTCCTCCGGTCGTCGTCAGGCGTGAGAACGTGCCGTCGAGGTCCGTGAAATCGAGGCTGCCCGCGCCAGACTTCGTGAGTTGGCTGGTGCCGGTCACGCGACCGCTCTGTGTCGTGAGGCCCGGCGAGGCCTGCGTCACGGTGACGGGGCCGGTAAGATCCAACAGATTGGCAAATGTCAGGCCGCTTCCGTAGGCGATCGTCGTACCGGCGGACGCGGCGAGCGACCCGCTGCCGATGGCGCCGTTGGCGGCAAGACCGAGCGTTCCCGCCTGCAACTCCGTGCCGCCGGAATAGCTGTTCGTGCCAGACAGGGTGAAGGCGCCGGTGCCGGTCTTGACGAGGCTGCCCGCGCCGGAAACCAGCCCCGAGAAGGTGGTCGAGGCATTGTTGCCGCCTGTCGTCAGCGCGTTCGCGTTCAGCGCGACCGTGCCGTCGCCCGCAAGCGAGCCGATCGTCTCGGATGCCGCGAGCGTCGCCGTTCCCGGAGCCGTCACGGTCAATGCGACCGCGTCGGCAAGCGCG
>JACMIV010000099.1 GCA_014380965.1 Rhizobiaceae bacterium
AGGAGAGAACCGGCGGCGCGAAGCTCTCGTCGAAAAGGATCGTCTTGTCGCGCACTTCGAGGATCTTCGCGACCTTGAGGCAGTGGAACCCGGTCTTTGGCGTCGAGCGGACCTCGAAGGAGACGCGGGGATGGGCGACCTCGATCTCCTCCTCCACATGCATCGAGGAGGCGGAATCGACGATCGTCTCGATATCCCGGAGATATCGGCTGCCGCTCATCGCCTGTGGCATGTCGAGCTCGCGCCCGTTGATCGCCGCGGCCGGCATGGTCAGCCAGACGATCTGCTTGTCCGAGCCTTCCGGCACGTCGATCGGCAGCGGTAGCGGGCTCGTGCCAGGCATGTCGAAGGGCGTGCCGTCGGTGAATATGCCGGAGGCGCGGCGCAACCCGAACTTGTTCTGCTGGGCGAGATCCCGGTCGATCTCGATCTGCGCGAAGCCCCAGGGGTAGGGGGTCACGTGCCGCATCCGGCTTTCGATCAGTTGCTCGAAGTATCGGTCGGACTGCTGGAGGTGGTGTTGCCGGAGGAACAGGCCTTCCGACCAGGCCACTTTGCTGTACCAGGACATCGATGAAGTGGACCCCCGACTGACCTGTCCTCACTAGCCAACGCGCCACGGCCTGTCAAAGCGAAGCTACCGCCGCGACAGGCCGCTGCACCTCGCCTCGGCTGCCGCTCAGGCTCCCGCCGCCGCCATGGCCGCGAAGCCGGTCTCGAGGTCGCGCTGGAGATCGGCCCTGTCCTCGAGCCCGATCTGGAGACGGATGACCTGACCTTCCGGCGAAGCTGTCGCAAGCGTCCTGTCGGAGAGGTCGGCCAGCACCGCGAGGCTCTCGAATCCGCCCCAGGAATAACCGAGGCCGAACAACCGCAGACTGTCGAGAAAGACCGAAGCCTCTCTCACGCCTCCGCCGCGCAGGACGATCGAGAAGAGGCCGCTCGAGCCCTTGAACTGGCGTTTCCAGAGGTCGTGGCCGTCGAAGGAGGGGAGCGCCGGATGGAGAACCCCTGCCACCTCGTCGCGCGTCTCCAGCCACTCGGCCAGGGCCAGCGCCGTCTCCTCGTGACGCGCAAGGCGGATGCCCATCGTCTTCAGGCCGCGCAAAATGAGATAGGTGTCGTCGGGCGCGGCGTTGACGCCGATCGTCATCTGCGTGTCCCGCAGTCTCGGAAAGGTTTCCGCCGTGGCCGAGACGCTGCCCATCATCACGTCGGAATGGCCGCCGGGATACTTCGTCAGCGCGTGGATCGAGAGGTCGACGCCATGGTCGAGCGGGCGAAAGAACAACGGCGTCGCCCAGGTGTTGTCGAGCATGGTCACGGCGCCGCCGGCTTTGGCGACAGCCGCCGCGGCCGCAACGTCGATCATCTCGAACGTGTTCGAGCCCGGCGCTTCGAGGAAGACGACCTTCGTCTGCGGTCGCATCAAAGGCCCGATGCCACCGTCGCGGCCAGGGTGGAAGTACTCGACGTCGATCCCCATGCGACGGAGCACGGTGTCCGCGAAGCGCCGCGTCGGGCCATAGACGGAATCGACGATCAGCGCGTGATCGCCAGACGACAGGAAGGCGAGCAGCGGGAAAGTGCAGGCGGCGAGGCCGGAAGGCAGGAGGATCGTGCCGGCCGACCCCTCGAGATCGTCGAGCGTCTCTTCCAGCGCCTTGGTGGTCGGGGTTCCCCAGAGGCCATAGCGATAGCTATGCGCCCGACGGCGCATGGTGTCGGTGTTCGGAAAGAGCACGGTCGAGGCGTGGACGACGGGCGTGTTGATGAAGCCGTGATAGGCATGCGGGTCGCCGCCGCCGTGGGAGAGGCGGGTGTTGATCCCGTCGGTGGCCGGGGTATTCTTGAAAGTGCTCAATCTTTTGGCTTTCGGTTTGTCTCATGCACAAATCGTGGTCAGGCCGATGGAACGGCTGAAATAAAAATCGTCACATGCTTGACCTGCCAATTTTTATCGCATGAAATCAAGTGGTGACAATGAGTTCGCAGAGCGGTCGGCGACGCTGAATTCGGCAACGCTTCCGTCGAAGGCCATCTCTTGCGGCCTGATCGCCTAGACGGGCGACTCGTTTCTAAACACGACAATCAAGACGCAAGTCTCCGTAACGGGAAGGTATCTTCATGAAACTCAAGCTTCTGACAGCCGCGCTGGGACTGACGGTCGCCGGCGCCGCGGTGACGAGCGCACCAGCGGCGACCCTCGACGACGTGAAGTCGCGCGGCACCCTCAGATGCGGCGTGAACACGGGTTTGCCCGGCTTCGCCTCGCAGAACGACGCGGGCGCGTGGCAGGGCCTCGATGTCGATTACTGCAAGGCCGTGGCCGCTGCCGTCTTCGGCGACGTTTCGAAGGTCCAGTACGTGCCGCTCTCGGCTGTCCAGCGCTTCCCGGCGCTCCAGAACAACGAGATCGACATGCTCGCCCGCAACACGACCTGGACGATGAACCGCGACACGGCGCTCGGCCTCGATTTCGCGGGCATCAACTACTACGACGGGCAGGGCTTCATGGTGAAGAAGGAGCTGAACATCAATTCGGCTCTCCAGCTTTCGGGTGCGACCGTCTGTGTCCAGAGCGGCACGACGACCGAACTGAACCTTGCAGACTACTTCTCGGCCAACAGCATGGAATTCAGCCCCGTCGTCATCGAGGCGCAGGCCGACGTGAACGCGGCCTACGACAGCGGCCGCTGCGACGTTCTGACGACCGACCAGTCCGGCCTCTACGCCTCCCGCCTCGAGTTGGGCACGCCGGACGACAGCATCGTGCTGCCGGAGATCATTTCCAAGGAGCCGCTCGGACCCGCCGTGCGCGGCGGCGACTCGCAGTGGCTCGACGTCGTGAAGTGGACGCACAATGCGCTTCTCAACGCCGAGGAACTCGGCATTACGCAGGCGAATGTCGAGGAGATGAAGGCCTCCCCGAACCCCGAAATTCAGCGCATGCTCGGCGTCGGCTCGACCTTTGGCGCGGATGCGGGTCTCCCGAACGAGTTCGTGGTGTCGATCATCACGGGCGTCGGCAATTACGGCGAGATCTTCGAGCGCAACATCGGCGCCTCGACCCCGCTCGGCATCGCGCGCGGGCAAAACGCGCTCTGGACGAAGGGCGGCCTGCAATACGCTCCGCCGATCCGCTGATCCTCTGATCGCGAAGGCCCGCGCCCCAGGCGCGGGCCTTCTTCATTGAAGCGGTCGTGTCGTCGATCGCCCTTATCGTCTCCGGAGGCTGGCACCGCTTCATGACCGCCGAAACACAACCGCTGCCGCGAGAAAGCTCCCGCGATTCGCTGCTGACGAACCCCAAGGTGCGCGGCATCGTCGTCCAGGTCGTGCTGTTCGGGGCGATCGCCGCCTTCGCATGGTGGATCATCGACAACACCGCGCGCAACATGGCGCAGGCCAACATGGCCTCGGGTTTCGGATTTCTCGGCACGCGGTCAAGCTTCGAAATCGGCCAGGCCATCATCGCCTATTCCAGCGATTCAAGTTACGGCCGGGCCATCCTGGTCGGCCTCCTCAACACCCTCGTCATCGCCCTCTCCGGCATCGTGCTCGCGACGATCCTCGGCTTTGTCGTCGGCATTGCACGCCTGTCGCAGAACTTTCTCGTGCGAAGCCTCGCCACCGTCTATGTCGAGACCTTCCGCAACATTCCGCCGCTGCTCGTCATCCTGTTCTGGTACTTCGGCGTCCTGTCGCTGCTCCAGGCGCCGCGCAACCTGCCGGTATCCCCGATCGGCGTCTATCTGACCAATCGCGGCCTGCAGATGCCGGCCGCCATATTCGAGCCGCTGTCGCTCGTCGTTCTCGCGGCCCTCGTCGTCGGCATCGTCGCGTCGGTGATCCTGTCGAAGCGCAACACGGCACACCAGCTCGCGACGGGGGAACGGCGCAGCCTCCTCGGCCCGGCGCTCGCCCTCATCATCGGCCTTCCGGTCCTCGCGTATGCTGCGACCGGCTTTCCCATCGGCCTCGATTTCCCGACCGCGACGCGCTTCAATCTCGTCGGCGGCTTCCAGATCCGGCCGGAATTCATCGCGCTCTTCCTGGCTCTTTCGATCTATACCGGCGCCTTCATCGCCGAGATCGTCCGCGCCGGCATCCTTTCTGTCTCCAAAGGACAGACGGAGGCGGCGCTCGCGCTGGGTCTGCGCAGGGGACAACTCCTGCGGCTCGTCGTCGTCCCGCAGGCCTTCCGCGTCATCATCCCGCCGCTCACCAGCCAGTATCTGAACCTCACGAAGAACTCCTCGCTCGGCTTTGCGATCGGCTATCCCGAACTGTATTCGATCGGCTCCACCGTCGCGAACCAGGCGGGCCAGACCGTCGAGATCGTCGCGATCTGGATCTGCGCCTATCTCGGCCTCAGCCTCCTCGCCTCCTTCCTCATGAACATCTTCAACGCTCGCATGGCGTTGGTCGAACGCTGACGGGGAGCGAAGCGATGGAAGAACAGGTCGCACGTTTCGTCTCCACCCAGCCGAAGCTGCCGCTGCCGCCGCCGCCGGGCGAGGTCGGCTTTGCGGCAAAAGTCCGCAAGAGCCTCTTCGCGACGCCGGTGGACGCGGTCCTCACCATCGTCTCCGCGCTCGTCATCGCCTATGTCGCTGGCAATCTTCTCGAATGGGGCGTGTTCAACGCGACCTTCTTCGGCGCCGACCGCACCGCCTGCGTGCCGCCGGAAGGCGGTCATGCCGGCGCTTGCTGGGCTTTCGTCGGCGCGAAGTTCGAGCTCTTCATGTACGGCGTCTATCCCGAGGGCGAGCGCTGGCGGGTGGATCTCCTGCTCCTGATCCTCGTCGGCCTGGTCGTGCCGATCGCCATTCCCTCCGTCCCATTCAAGCGGCTCAACGCCATTCTGCTCCTCGCGGTCTACCCGTTCGTCGCGCTGGTGCTCCTGACCGGCGGGCGCTTCGTCCTCTCGGGCGGCGGAGCGGCCTTCTTCATGGCGGTCGCGGCGGCAGCGACGCTCTTTGCGGCAAGCGGCAAGGTCGGCTTCAGATGGAGCGCGCCGCTCGTGCGCGTCGCAGGCGGCCTTCTCGTCGCGGCGCTCCTGGCGCTGCTCGCGGCGGTCTTGATCGACAGCGATCAGATGCTGTTCCTCAATCTACGGTTTTCGGTTCTGAGCGTGGCAGCCTTCGCGGCCTCTCTCTTCTCGGTCGGCGCAACCGTCGCTTCCGCCATGTCGAGCCTCGAAACCAAGCGCGACGCGGCCAAGCTGCTCGTTCCCTTCGCCGCAATCGTTGCCATCATCGCCTTCATGACCACCAATCTCGGCCTTTCGCCGGTTGCGACGAACTCCTGGGGCGGCCTCCTGCTCACCCTCGTCGTCGCGATCTCCGGCATCGTCGCCTCGCTGCCGCTTGGCATCCTTCTGGCTCTGGGGCGCAGGTCCGAGATGCCGATCGTCAAGCTCTTCTCGGTCATGTTCATCGAGTTCTGGCGCGGCATCCCGCTGATCACCGTGCTTTTCATGGCGAACTTCATGCTGCCGCTGTTCCTGCCGGCGGGCGTCTCCTTCGACCAGCTGTTGCGCGTTCTCGTCGGCGTCGCGCTGTTCTCGGCGGCCTATATGGCCGAGGTCATCCGCGGCGGGCTCCAGGCGATCCCGAAGGGCCAGTACGAAGGCGCCGACGCCATGGCGCTGACCTATTGGCAGAAGATGCGGATGATCATCCTGCCGCAGGCGCTGAAGCTCGTCATTCCCGGCATCGTCAACACGTTCATCGGCCTGTTCAAGGACACGAGCCTCGTCGCCGCCGTCGGCCTTGCCGATCTCCTCGGACAGGTGCGCCGCGGCTTCTCGGACCCGAACTGGTCGACGGAGCAGACCCCGGCGACGGGCCTCGTCTTCGCCGCCTTCGTCTTCTGGATCTTCTGTTTCTTGATGTCGCGCTATTCCGTCTTCATGGAGCGGCGTCTCGACACCGCGCACAAACGATAAGGACAACCACCCATGTCAGTCGAGCCCATGTCCGTGATGCCCGCCGCGCCCGCCCGCTCCAAGATGACGATCTCGAACGAGGTCGCGGTCGAACTCCTCGACGTCAACAAGTGGTACGGCGAGTTCCACGTGCTGCGCGACATCAATCTTCGGGTCCGGCGCGGCGAGCGTATCGTCGTCTGCGGCCCGTCCGGGTCGGGTAAGTCCACCATGATCCGCTGCATCAATCGGCTGGAGGAGCATCAGAAGGGGCAGATCGTCGTCGATGGGATCGAGCTCACCAACGACCTGAAGAAAATCGACGAGGTGCGCCGCGAGGTCGGGATGGTGTTTCAACACTTCAACCTCTTCCCGCATCTCACCATCCTCGAAAACTGCACGCTTGCGCCGATCTGGGTGCGCAAGATGCCGAAGGCGAAAGCCGAGGAGGTGGCAATGCACTTCCTGAAGCGCGTCCGCATTCCCGAGCAGGCGAACAAGTATCCGGGCCAGCTCTCAGGCGGGCAGCAGCAGCGCGTGGCAATCGCCCGCTCGCTCTGCATGAACCCGAAGGTGATGCTCTTCGATGAGCCCACCTCCGCGCTCGACCCCGAGATGATCAAGGAAGTGCTCGACGTCATGGTCAGCCTCGCCGAAGAGGGCATGACGATGATCTGCGTGACGCACGAGATGGCCTTCGCTCGCCAGGTGGCCAACCGCGTGATCTTCATGGATGCGGGGCAGATCGTCGAGCAGAACGAGCCCGAAGCCTTCTTTTCAAATCCGCAGCACGAGCGCACCAAGCTTTTCCTGTCGCAGATCCTGCACTGAGCCTTCGCCTTCCCCATGAAACGCAGGCAGTTGGTTTGCTGCGTCCAAACAGGGAGGAAAACGCGAAATCAGAAGCTTAGCGCGAATTGCTCGCCCTTCGCCTTGGCGTTCCGGGTGCTGATGTCTTGCGGCGCTGGTCTGAACCCGGTTCCGGAGGGGACGCACCATGGACCTATTCACAGGAGGTTGCCTTTGCGGCAAGGTCCGGGTCGTGGCGTCGGGCCTGCCCGACCGCGTCGGTCTCTGTCACTGTCTCGACTGCAGAAAGCATCACGGCGCGCTGTTTTACGCTTCGGCGGTGTTTCCTCAGGCCGCGGTCGCGATCGACGGCGAGACGCGCGATTACGCCGGACGGTTTTTCTGCCCGGCCTGCGGCTCGTCCGTCTTCGCACGCTCGGCCGACGAGATCGAAGTGTATCTCGGATCGCTGGACAGCCCCGACTTGCTGACGCCGACCTACGAGAGCTGGATCGTCCGGCGCGAATCCTGGCTGCCGCCGTTTCCGCTCGCCAGACGCTACACGCATGATCGTGACCCGCCTTGAGGGTCGGGAGGAAGAGGAGGAGGGAGGTCGCAAGGAGATTACCTGCTTCTCCTCGGCGAAACTGGTTCCCGCGCCGCCGATGCACCGTCCCGGCGGACTGAAGTTCAGGGCGCGCTCTGTCGTCTTCCGAAGAGGCATCTGGAGAGGCGCCGAAAAGAAACCGGCGACCCGAAGGCCGCCGGTCTCGATCATCGGGACAATCGGCTACTGCGCCTGCGCTGTGTTGACGGGCTTCACCAGCGGGGTGATGCGCCGGAAGGTAACGCGGCGGTTTTCGCGATTCTCAGCTTCGGTCGCGACCTTGAGGTCTTCTTCGCCATATCCTTGCGTGATGAGGTTCTCGGACGGGATCTCGAAGAACTCTGACAGGGCCGTCGCAACCGCTTCCGCGCGCTGGTCCGACAAAGCCAGGTTCGCGACATTGCTGCCGACGGCGTCCGTGTGGCCTTCGATGAGGAAGGTCTCGCTCGGATTGTCGGCGAGGACGCGCGTGACGGCGTCCGCGAGTGCCTGGAGATTTGCGACTTCCTCCTGGCTGATCGTTGCCGATCCGAAGTCGAAGGTGATCGTGTTGAGATCGATGCGGCGGACCTTGTCGCGGATGCGGGACGACCTGCGGACTTCGTCGACCGAGTAGATGCGCTCGACGGTTTCGACCGGCGGG